>JALFZG010000066.1 GCA_022784645.1 Bacteroidales bacterium | reverse complement strand
GATATCGATATACTCCTGCTCCTCGGTATCGGATTAAGCAATCAGGAAGTGGTAGCATTTATGGATATGAACAAACGTAGTTACTACCGCCGTAGGCAACTCATCTCCGAGCGCACGGATATTCCCGCTGCCAATATCAATAGCTTTGCCTGTCAATGGTTGGGAGAAAAAAATGACTTATCAATAAAGGTGGGTTCTAATAATTCCCATATTCAAAAAGATAATGATTAATTGTGAGTAAACGTATTATAGCGAATTTGCGAACCCACCTAAATTAATTCTATTGTAGAAATTTTCGAATCCACATAATGCTTTCAAATATGAAAAAAGTGCATTTTATCTATTTCCTCGATATCATTTTGGTTATTGTATATTTCTATCTAGCCAGTCTTATTCCCTTTGAAGAACACTTTTGGCTACTTATTCCTTTCCTCTGTATTGCTTGTATAACGATTATGCTGCCGAGTGTATATCTAAAACGCCACCCTGTTAAGGCACAACTGCCCAATGATTATGTAGGCAACGAAGACGAAACCATCCAATTCAATAATCAATTCAACAAGAAATACACGACTGAAGAAGTTGTAAAGGGACTAACATTGGCATTCTTTCTTGTTACTTCCTACTATTTCTTTAAGGTTGAAGAAATCAATTGGTCAATTTTTTTGGGGGATTTATCCACATTTCTGTTTCTTGGTATCATCTTTATGCCCATCTCTGTAAGCAGAATACGTAAGCAATTGCAGTCGTATTACATTGTGCAAGAGGATTTGCTGATTATCCGCAACGACCGTATTGCAGGCGATATGAATATCCCATTGGAGACTATCACGGATGTTCGTTTTGAGTTCAACGTATATAAAAGTGCCTACAACCCATTCCTGATGCTTACAATCAATGGTTTGCCTCTCAAGTTGGAAACCTACGGCTGCGGTATGCAACTCGCTTATGCCATCCTTTACCGCCAAAAATTCCTTCAAACCTTCTAATATATATCTTGTCTTTTCCTAAAAAAAGTAGACAGGTTAATATTATTTTTCCTAAGACATCTTACTCAAAAATGTGTAACGTTTGTAACGTTTGTAACGTTTTGACAAATAAGTCAAAGCGTTACTACACTGTTTGTAACGCTCGCTTCGCCTGCTGCTTTGACAAATAAGTCAAAGCGTTACTACGCTGTTTGTAACGCTCGCTTCGCTCGCTGTTTTGCATCCACGCAGCCATAACGCATTTAGCTTGCATTGTGCTTGCAAACAAGCTAGATACAAGCTAGATACAAGCTAGATACAAGCTAGATGAACGGACACTGAACGGAGGATGGTTGAGCGATGAATGAGCGAAGAAAGAAAGATGCGAGGGCGATTTTTTGTGGCAAAAGGCGCGCAAATTTGCGTATCTCAAAAAAAAGCAGTACCTTTGTAGCCGTTTTTCAAAAATAACGTATGATTACAGTAAGCAATCTTGCCGTTCAGTTCGGCAAACGTATCTTATACAAAGACGTAAATATCAAGTTTACCACCGGCAATATCTATGGCATTATCGGCGCCAATGGTGCAGGCAAATCGACCCTCCTTCGCGCCATCAGTGGCGAGCTCGAGCCTTCAAAAGGCAGTATCGAGATGGCTCCGGGAGAACGCATGTCGGTGCTCGAACAAGACCACTTCAAATACGACAACTATGCCGTGCTCGATACCGTGTTGATGGGGCATGGGCCGCTTTGGGCGTGCATGAAAGAGAAAGAGGCACTCTACATGAAAGAGGATTTTTCCGATGCCGATGGTATTCGTGCGGCCGAACTCGAAGAGAAATTCGCCGAATTGGGCGGTTGGACGGCCGACTCCGATGCAGCGCAACTCTTGCAGCAACTCGGCATCCCCACGGAGCTACACTATAAGTGTATGGCCGAGCTGTCCAACCGCGAGAAAGTGCGGGTGATGCTCGCCAAAGCCCTTTTCGGCAACCCCGATAACCTCCTGCTCGATGAGCCCACCAACGACCTCGACCTCGACACCGTGCAGTGGCTCGAAGACTACCTTAGCAACGTAGAACAAACCGTGTTGGTAGTATCGCACGACCGACATTTTCTCGATGCCATCTCTACTCATACCGTGGACGTGGATTACGGCAAGATCAACGTGTTTGCCGGCAACTATTCGTTCTGGTATCAGTCGTCGCAACTCGCTCTGCGTCAGCAGCAAAACCAAAAAGCTAAGGCCGAAGAGAAGAAGAAAGAGCTGGAGGAGTTTATCCGCCGTTTCTCTGCCAATGTAGCTAAATCGAAGCAGACCACCTCGCGCAAGAAAATGCTCGAGAAGCTCAATGTGGACGATATCGAGCCCTCAACGCGCAAGTATCCCGGCATCATTTTCCAGATGGAACGCGAGCCTGGCAATCAGATTCTGCAAGTGGAGAACCTCAGCGCAGTGGAAGAGGATGGAACCGTGCTGTTTAAGGACGTGAATTTCCAAATAGAGAAAGGGCAGAAGACCGTTTTTCTCTCCCATAATCCGAAAGCGATGACCGCCCTCTTTGAGATCATCAACGGCCATCGCGAGCCGCAATCTGGCAGCTACAAATGGGGTGTAACCATCACCACCGCTTACCTGCCGCTCGACAACAACGCCTTCTTCCAAACCGACTTGAACCTCGTGCGTTGGCTCTCGCAATACGGTGAAGGCAACGATGTAGAGATGAAAGCCTATCTGGGCCGCATGCTCTTCTCTCAGGAGGATTGCGATAAGAAAGCATCGGTGCTATCGGGCGGTGAGAAAATGCGTATGATGATTGCCCGCATGCAGTTGCGCAAAGCCAACTGTCTCATTCTCGACACCCCCACCAACCACCTCGACCTCGAGAGCATTCAGGCGTTCAACAACAACCTCGTCAACTACAAGGGCAACGTGCTGTTTGCATCGCACGACCATGAGTTTATCCAGACGGTGGCCGACCGCATCATCGAACTCACGCCCAACGGCACCATCGACAAACTGATGACCTACGATGATTATATCGCCGACCCCACGGTGCAAGCCCGCAAAGCCGAGCTGTATAGGTAAACGTATTAAAGCGAATTTGCGAACCAACCTAAAAAATGCATTTTTTCTGCAATTATAGGGTTTATTTTTTGGTCAATTGAGATTTTTTTTGTATCTTTGCAGGCTATTTGGTGTGAACGCACAGCCATAATTGTGTCTATCGCACTGATTATCAATTAGATATAAATAATAATAACATAAAAAATATCATGGCAACTTTAGGATCAATTCGTAAACATGGCGTCTTGCTCATCGTAATTGTGGGCATTGCTATGTTCGCATTTATCATTGGTGACTTCCTTTCTTCCTCTACCACATTCTTCAACCGTAACCGCGAGAACGTAGGCGTTGTCGAGGGTCAGAAAATTCATTACACAGACTATGAAGCAGCCAAAGAGCAGCTTACGGAGGTGTATAAAATCGAGACGGGCCGTACGGATCTCGACGAGGACACCTATGCCTCTATCCGCAATCAGGTATGGCAGATGATGCTCTCTGACATTACCCTCACCGATCAGGCTAAAAAAATCGGTATGGATGTAACGTCTGATGAGCTTGCCGACCTCTGCTTCGGCAAGAACGTACACCAGCTCATCCGCAGCCGCCGCACGTTCTTCGACCAGAACGGACAGTTCAGCCCTACCAACCTCGCCCTCTTCATCAGCTCCCTCAGCCAGGAACCCGAGAGCGCAGAGCAGCAGGCTAACCTCGAGCAGGCTAAAAACTATTGGATGTATTGGGAGAAGGCCGTACGCATCACCCGTTTGCAGGAGAAATACAACGACCTGCTCACCAAGTGCGTGACCGCTAACTCGCTCGACGCTAAATATGCATTCGAAGACAACCAGATCAGCGCTGATTTCGAATACGTGATGCAGCCCTACTATGCTATCTCTGACTCTACCGTCAGCGTAAGCAAGAGCGATATCAAAGCGCTCTATCAGCAGCATAAAGAGATGTACAAGCAGCAGCCCAACCGCGACATCATCTATATCAGCTTCCCCGTTGTGCCCTCTGAGGCAGACTTCGAGCAGGCAGAGAAAGAGATGCAGGCTGTAGCTGAGGAGTTCTTCACCACCGACGACCTCCTTACCGTTGTAAACACCAACTCTGACATCACCTTTGACGGCCGCGATCTGAGCAAGGAGGACGTACTCCCGATGTATCAGGAGTTTGCGTTCAACGGCAAGACCGGCGATATCGCAGAGCTCACGTTTGACGAGGCAACCAACACCTACGCTATGGCTCGCCTCGTGAAGGCTGGTTATGCCCTCCCCGACTCCGTTAAGCTCACCATTGTAGCTTCCGCCGAAGGCGAGGAGAATCAGGACCTCGGTTGGTATCCTATCAACGCCCTCACCAAGGACATGGCTGCTAAGGCACTCGCTTGCAAGAAAGGCGAACAGTTCACCGTAGCTGCTGGCATGGGCGAGCAGACTTTCATCGCAGAGGATTTCAGCAAGCCCACGCCTAAGGTGCAGCTCGCTGTGATGGCTCGCGTAGTAACCGCTTCTTCTAAAACGTATGCGCAAATCTACAACGAGGCTAAGCAGTTCATCGTCAACAACCCCACCAAGGAGCAGTTCGAAACGGCTGCACGCGAGGCTGGTAAGAGCGTAATGCCCGCAAGTTTCCTTACCAAGAATGCGGATAAGGTAGCACAGTTGAAGCAGAGCCGTCCGATTGTTCGTTGGGCATTTGAGGCAAAAGAAAACGGCGTGAGCGACGTTTTTGAGTGCGGTCAAGAGTTCATCGTTGCAGCCGTAGCCGCTGTGCGCGATGGCGAATATCGCGATATGAAAGACGTGGAGACAGAGCTTCGTTTTGAGGCTATCAACAATAAGAAAGCAGAAAAGATCATTGCACAGCTCAAGGATGCTAAGACCCTTGAAGAGGCTGCTCAGTTGCTCGGCAACAATATCGAAGTGGCTGAGGGCGTATCGATGGGCGGCTACCGCTTTGGTGCTGCTGGCGTTGAGCCCGCTGTGATTGGTGCTGCAATGAAGCTCGCCGAAGGCGAAGTGAGTGCTCCTATCAAGGGTGTAAACGGCGTTTATATGGTGAAGGGTGCTAAGCAGGCTAACGCAGGCGAGACCTTCGATGCTGACGCTCAGATTCAGCAGCTCAACATGCGCACCGCTTACTCACTCCCCTATCAGGCTCTCGCGCTCATCGAGGAAAACGCAGAGGTTGAGGACAACCGCGCTAACTTCCAGTAAACCCATCTTGCGGCAGTAGTTCCCGATACGGCCGCAGTTATTACGCACGCTCTGCAGCTCAGTTGTTGCCGCTCATCTATCACAGCTCAGTAATTATTGTTGCTCCGCAGTTTGTGCACCTACATATAAAACTCTTCCCCACACGCTGACCTGGGTGCATTCTGGACCACCCAGAATGGCCGAGGTCAGCATTATTTTATAGCCCATAGCAGCATTATCGAGCCAATAGCCATAGTGGATTAGCGAGTCAATAGCCATAGTGGATTAGCGGCCCCAAGCGAGTAACCTCATTATCCGCATCATGAAACATCTATTCACGCTTTTATCCGTTTTACTGCTCTCTGCCTATGCAATGGCGGGGATGATAGACGTCAACGGCACACCCTGTCCGGCTGACACCCTTGAGCAGTATCAGGTGGGGCCGGGCACGACCTACACCCGATTCAACGTAAGCATCAACAACAAGCAGCATCGCATGTACATGCTCACCATTGATCTTACGAATCCCCATATCAAGATTGAGGAGTATCAGGCTAAAGACTCAATGGGCGCTACCGAGGCGCTATGTGTAGCGCATCAGAAGATCGACTCGGCTGGACATCGTCCCATTGGCGCAGTTAACTGTAATTTTTGGTGCGTGACAGGCAATATATCGAGCCCGTCTTCAGCGTATGCTGGTTTGCTCGGTCAGCCGTTTTCCGGTACGGCCAAAGATGGCGTGTTGATTGGTAACCCCTCCGATTGGAACGCGCAAGGCGACCGCGGTTTCTTCATGATCGATAATCTCGGGCGCGCGCTCATACGCAATATGAAATGGAACGGGCGCGTGAGCAAGGGTGCCGATAAAGGGCGCGCTATCCGCGATTGCAACCGCCGCCGCAATAACCCCAACGCCAACGAGATAGCCCTCTTTAACCGCTATGCGGGCACTACCCGCGCCATAGCCGACTCCGTGATTGAGGTGGTTTTTGAGCCTATCGCCGGTCAAGAATGGACAATCAACGACACCATGCAATGCGTAGTGCTATCCCGCAATCACACCGGCTTGACCAAGCTCACCGGCAAGATGGGAGCCTTGCAAGGCAGAGGAGAAAGAGGCAATTGGGTAAACAATAACCTGCAAGTGGGCGACACCTTCCAAATCAAGCTCGGCATGTATTCGCAGTCCGAAACACCCGACGATAATTTCTCCGGTGACTCCATCGCGCCCCGCGTGATGCAGATGGTTACGGGCAACTGCCTCGTGATGGCAGAAGGGCAACTCACCAGTCGAAACTATAACGAAGGTTACAATAATCAAAACTACCCCCGCACCCTGCTTGCTACCAACAACGAGGGCAATCGTTTGTGGCTGCTCGTGAGCCAGGATCCGGGTAACTACACCCATGAGATGTGCGCTATCGTGCGCAACGATGGTGCCACTTGGGCAGCCGGCATGGACGGCGGCGGCAGTGCACAGATGGAGGTACTCAATGAATATAAGTTCATCTCCCGCGATGGTACGCCCCGACCGGTAGCCAACTCGCTCTTCGTGGTCAGCACTGCGCCCGATGATTCAGCGGTTAGCCAACTCCGATTCTACGATGCCGACACCGCCACCATCGCATCGTATGCTTCTTATACGCCCGCTTTGCGCGCGTATAATCAATATGGTGTATTGCTCAACAACGATTTTCGCGACTATACCCTCTCCGTATCACCAGCCTCGCTCGGCACTATCTCTGCTGATGGAAAGACGTTCATAGCCGGTGCCACGGCCGGCACGGGCACCCTCACAGCCAGCTTCGGCGCTGTTCAAGTGAGTCAACCTATCACCATCGAAGAAGGCGAAGTGCGCTTGGCGCTTGATTCCGTATTAATCGACACGCGCGAGTACACCATCCAAGCGTATTCGGGCGATGCAAGCAATCCGCTGCTTGTAGATCCCGCTTATTTCAGTTGGACAACGGATGACGAGCGCATCTGCGCCATCTGCGAAGCAGGCGTGCTACGCGGTCTTTCCAATGGTGAAACGACTATCCAAGGCTCCCTCGGAAGCAATGCTGTAAGCATGCACGTAACCGTAGAGATTCCCGATGCGCCTACGCTGATGCAAACACGTTTTCTCAACGAGGATACCGCCATTTGGACGCTCAAAAACGGCTCCAACCCCATCCATTGGGGTATGACAACTGACAGCATTGCTACCCTCAATTTCGCCGTCAGTTCGGCCCGCAATCCGCAAGTATCCCTCACAGGCAACCTCCCGCTGTACTCCCTCCCTGACTCCATTGAACTGATCGTAGAGAGCCCGACCAAACTCAAATCGGTAGGATTGATTGCGCAAGCGCATAACAGCACCAATACGGTCAGTGTATCGCTTACAGAAGAGCTTCCGGCCAACACACTCGGTTACTACAAGGCAGCTATCAGTGACTTCAAACTCGACACCAACGACATCGGCATTTGGCCTGTTTGCCTCAACAAGATCGTGTTGACCCTCACCGATGTAACCGTAAAGCAGCCCTACCAGCTGAAGCTGCACGGCATCCGATTGCACTATCATAATTATATCATTGAGAGCAAAACGAATGATTTCAACACGGATAACAATGCCGAGAAAATCCTGCAAGACGGACGCATTCTCATCCGCATTGGAGACACCTATTACGATCTGCTCGGAAGAATCATTCAATAAGAACATTCACCGCGTGGGAACAACCATTCCCACCAAAAACCCAATATTCAAATGAAAAACGAAAAACGATTGAACCCTTGGTTCTGGATTCCCACGCTGTATTTTGCGGAAGGCATCCCTTATTTTTTGGTCAACAACATTTCCGTGATGATGTTCACGAAGATGGGCGTACCCAATGGCCAAATGGCATTGTTCACTTCATTGCTGTATCTTCCGTGGACGATCAAGCCGTTTTGGAGTCCGTTTGTAGATATCATCAAGACCAAACGTTGGTGGTTTATCGCCATGCAGATTCTGATGACGGCAGCCTTCGTTTTGCTTACGATCACCATCCCGCATCCGTCACCTGAACTGATTGCGTCCGGCCAAACGCCCATCTCGCTCTTTACGGTGATGCTCATCCTCTTTATCATCGTAGCCTTTGCTTCGGCCACGCATGATATCGCAGCCGATGGTTTCTATATGTTGGCGCTCACGAGCCACGAGCAGGCTGCTTTCGTAGGCATCCGCAGCACGTTCTATCGCTTGAGTTCTATCTTCGGCCAGGGCGTATTGCTCGTTGTAGCCGGTGTGCTCGAAACGAAAACGGGCGATATCCCATTGGCATGGCAACTCACCCTACTCTTCACCTCGATCATCTTTGCGCTCATCACGCTCTGGCATATATTCTTCACACCCAAGCCTGCTTCTGACCGCTCATCGCTGGGCGAGGATGCAAAGAGCGTAGGTGCTATCCTGCGCGAGTTTGGCCGCACGTTCGTGACGTATTTCCAAAAACCGGGCATTTGGTTGGCAATGATCTTCATGCTCGTTTTCCGTTTGCCGGAGGCGTTCCTGATTAAGATGATTAACCCCTTCCTGGTGGCTTCCAACGAGGTGGGTGGCTTAGGGCTTGCTACCGAGCAGGTAGGTATCGTTTATGGCACGATTGGTATCCTCTTCCTTACGATTGGCGGTATCCTCGGCGGCTGGTTTGCATCGAAGGTAGGCTTGAAGAAATCGATGTGGTGGATGGCAGCCTGCATGACGCTCCCATGCTTGACGTTTGTGTATCTGAGTATGGCGCTGCCCACTTCGCTTGTTACGATCTCTATCGCGCTGGCGGTTGAGCAGTTCGGCTATGGCTTCGGCTTCACGGCTTATATGCTGTTTATGATTTACTTCTCAGAGGGCGAGTTTAAAACGGCTCACTATGCCATCTGCACGGCCTTCATGGCACTCTCGATGATGATTCCGGGCATGTTTGCAGGTTATATTCAGGAGGCTCTCGGCTACGTAGGTTTCTTCTGGATGGTGATTGCTTGCTGCGCTGCCACCCTCATCATTACGGTGTTCGCACGCCGAGCAGTAGATGAGAATTACGGAAAGAAATAAGGTGATTTTTTTACCCCACCATTGCTAATTCAATATGAAACTGATTAAAAACCTTCCTAACGCGGTCACCTGCTGCAATCTGCTGGCAGGTGCAGCCGCTGTGATGATGGCCTCAGAAGGGCACTTTCTTTATGCATTGCTATTGATTATAGCGGGCGCTGTGTTTGATTTCTTAGATGGCTTAACGGCTCGCGCGCTCAAAGTGCAGTCGCCTATCGGCAAAGAGCTCGACTCGCTTGCAGACTGCATCACCTTCGGTCTGGCGCCTTCTGTAATGTTGATGCAAACGATCCGTCTGCAAACAGAAGCGAGCAACTATGCTTGGGGTTGGTGGTCGGCTGTAGCCCTCTTGATGGCCGCTTTCTCGGCTCTCCGATTGGCTAAGTTCAATACCGACGAACGCCAGACGAGTTCGTTCATTGGTCTTGCCACCCCTGCCAATGCGCTATTCTGGGCATCGCTCATTGCGGCATTCCCCTCCCTACCCTCGCTTGCACAGTGGATTCCCTGTGCGATGATAGCGCTCATGCTACTGAGTTGCTGGCTGCTGGTTGCTGAACTGCCGTTCTTCTCGCTCAAGTTCAAGAGCCTCTGTTGGGCCGACAACAAAGTGCGATATATCTTCCTGATTGGCGCCATCCTGCTGATTGTGCTTGCCGCCATCCTTGGCCATATATGGGCTGCTGGCGCTATCATCATCATCTGGTACGTAGTCGCCAATCTCGCCGCCCAGTTGTAGCAAAATCTGCCGCAAATCACACTACCCTTACTCTAAAATGTGTGAACTTTGTGAACTTTGTGAACTTTTGGAAAGAAAAATCCCACCGCTTCGCGATGGGATTTTCTTTATTTATCCGCAGCAGAATTTATTCGTCATTTTTCGGGGCCCCCGGAAATCTCTGATTTTTGGGGAGAGGAAGAATGACGGAGCGCTTATTTCGATTCATCGAAATCCGTTAGCGAAGTCCCTTCTGACGATAGGGATCTTGGAACGCCCGAAGGGCAATTGGAACAGCCGCAGGCTTTAGCCTGCTCTTTAGCGCTACTGGAACGCCGCATTGCGGCTATTCGTGTACTTGTGTGCGATGGTAACGCGATGAGAGTGCGATGAGCGTGCGATGCATCTTTCTTGGCCCCCCCAGAGAGCTATGCTCGAATGGGGTGAGGAAGAGATGCGGAGCGCTGCAGTCTCTGCCCCGGGAAGAGACTTTCGTTAGCGAAGCCATCTCCGACGATTGCGGTGCAAAGGGTAGTACAAATTTTTGAATAATTTGAGAGTAAAATGCACGAAATTTGGAAAAAATGCGATAAACGTTGAAAAGAATCAACAGTGTTGCATATTAACAATTATTCTACGTTGGCATTTTTGTCAATTGTTCACAAAGTTCACAAAGTTCACACATTTTAGAGTAAGGGTAGTGTGATTTCCGGCATATGGCAGCCATTTACTGGAAAATGGCGCCATAGTTGGGCAGCCATTTATCGCATAAATGGCAGCCGTTTATCGCATAAAAGGCGGGGGACCAACTGGGGGCGTTTTGCGGTTGCCACCTTTCTCTTCCATCTCTTGCATCATGCCGGCCATGCCCTTGGCTTTGTTGTTGCCCATGCGGTTGAGCTTATAGGTGAAGGTGAGCATCACGTAGGTAGGTAGGGTGTTGTATTTCTGATACGACACGTAGTTTTCACCCACCACCTGACGGATGTTCTTCTTTTGATGCAGCAAGTCATAGGCTTTTAGCGAGAGTGTGGCATTGCGCCACGTCTTATCAATGGAAGCGTTGAGGATAATCTCATTCACATCGGTGAGTCCGGTATAGCCATAACGTGCGGTATAACCACAGTCAGCAGCAATCTCCCATTGTCGGGGCAGATGAAACATCACATCGCCCGTAACCGACCAATCGATGGCATTGGTAACAGAGCCTGCGGTAAGACTGTTTTGCGTGCGGCTATAACTTACTTTGCCATTCAATCCAAGATCCACGATGTTGTGCGTAAACCGCAATGTCAGGTCCTCAGAAGCGGTTAAGTTGCCGGTGAGCGATCGAGCACCAAGCATCAGTCCATTGGTTTGCTCCAATATTTGCGCAATCTCAGCTGCATTGCCCTCGCGGTTGATATAGGCTACGCGCTGGTTGTATCCAACCGCTGTGCGGGTATGAAATTGCAGCATCTTATGGCAGAATGGCGTGTTGTACATGAAGTCAGCTCCAACATTAAACGGCAGCACATCAGCATTAACCGTTTGCTGGTAAAGCTTACCCGTCTCGTCGTAAATCGAGTTGTTTACAAGCGCATCCTGAGTGAACGAAGCACGGAAGCCAGTCATGATAGAGGAGAAACGTTCTTCGTTGAAACGGGAATACATAGCAAAGAGGTTATGCAGGAATGCAGGCGCAAGGCCGAGATTACCCACCGTCTCCTGCATCGCGTTGGAGTTGTTTCGCACTGGCTCCATCTGCGTGATAGAGGGTTGCTGAGAGTTGCCTCGGTAGTTGATGCGCGCAAACTCTTTCTTGCCGAACTTATAGCGGAAACGAATGGTAGGCGCTATATTGAAGCGGTTGACCAACGTATCGCGATTGAGCACGCCACCGTAATACGTGAGCGTATGCGTTTGCGAAGCGATACCGCGAATACCGGCCGTAAGATCAGACTTCTCGGTCTTGAGGCGGTAGTTCACTTCCAGGCGTTCTTCATAAAAATCATTCTTCAAATTATTCGAATAAACGGAGTCAAACGTGTAGTCATCTACAAGTGGGTCATACGAATATTGGTCTTTATTGGAATTGCGGTTCCTTCCGCTGAAATTGCCTACAAACTCCATCAAATGCAACACTTTCTCGGTCTTATGTAGCGGCTCCACATACGAGATACGCGCCGAATATGTGAGGTTATTATTACCTGAAAGGGTATGCTGGTTGACGTTTGGTTGGCCGAGCAGATTATCAAAAGCATAGGTATCCGTAAAGCCATCGGTGTTAGAGAAGGAGAGGTCGATTCGCGTAGTGATTGCGCGTCCGGGCTTAAGAAACTTATGGTTGTAGATAAATCGCGAAGACGCTGAAATCACGCGCGATGAGTCCATCTTATTCTGATAGCCATCGGAGATAGTGACCGCCCCCTGCGCGAGCGAATCGCGGGTGTAAGCATAATCAGAATGGGAGAGCGAATTGGAGCCGGTATAGGAGATTTTCGGCTGAATTTGGAGCTTATTGAGCGAGTCAATCTGATACTCAATCTCGAAACGTGCATTCACGTCCATGCCTTTTGAGCGCTTATCCGCATTGTCAGTATTAAGATACGTGAGGTCACCAGCATAAGACGTTTTTTCGCCCTCAGAGGTCGTATAGTTATCCGAATGGGAGATAGCCGCATCGCCACCAAAGAGCAAACTCGTCTTGCTATCTTTCTGATTAATACGCGAGGTGAAATCGATATTGGTGTTTACGCCGAGGTTCTCCGCCCGCGTGATGCCCGAATTGGCATCCATACCCCATGTACCACGTCCGCGCCCCATACGAATCTCGTTGGTGTTATTCACGCTACCAATCACGGTTGTTTGGCTCTCGCCAAAGAGGATATTCGTGAAGATCGACGCATTGTATCGGAAGTCTTCGCTGAAGAATTGCCCGGCTTGCTCGGATGGCGTGCCGGTATAGTTATAATGAAAAAGTTTCTCCTGATCATCGCCTAAAAGGTCAGTACCGAGCGCACCCGTATATTTGCCAAAAAGGCCTTTCTTGCGGTCTTTCTTGAGAGTGAGGTTGATGATATGCTCGGAATCATCGTCTTCAAACCCCGTTAGCTTGGCCATCTCCGATTTCTCATCGATCACCTGAATCTTATCAATCATGTCAGCAGGGATATTCTTTGTGGCCGACTGCACATCGTTGCCGAAGAACTTCTTCCCATCAATGCGCACCGCGGTGATGGACTCTCCATTGACCGTCACATTGCCTTCCTTATCCACGGTCACACCATTCATTTTCTTGAGCACATCTTCCACCATCGCGTTTTCGCCTACCTTATAGGCCGCGGTGTTGTACTCAATCGTGTCGCCTTTTACGGTCATCTCTGCCGCATGACCCTGTACCTGAATCTCGCCGAGTGCCAGCACGTCTTCTTCAAGCCGAATCGGGCGAAGCGTAAGGTCTTTTCCGGAGAGAGTACAACGCACTTTCTTAGGCAGGAAACCTACCGAACTGATGATGATGGCATAGGCGCCATCCTTAGCAGTGAGCACAAAGCCGCCCTGCTGATCGGTTTGCAAACCCTGCACAAGCGTGGAATCAGCGTTGTGATAAGAGAACAAACGTACAGTAGCCATATCCACCGCTTCACCCGTAGTTTGATTCAGCACTTTGCCACTAATTGTATGCGTAGCAGCCCACATTGGCGACCAAGAAGAAAACGTAATCAGCAACAACAATAACAAGAATGGGAGTAATTTTTTCATATTAATAATAATCTGATTTTCTTAAAAAATAGCAAAAAACATGCCAAAAATTTCGGTATATGGAGGATTTTTCGTAATTTTGCACAGTTTTTGCAAGAGATAGCCGTAAGAATGGCTATTATTTATCCTATTTATCTCATGAAAAAGAAGAAAATCATATTGATTTCGGAGATAGCAGCCAGCCTCGTGCTCGCTATTCTGCTTGCGGTAGCGGGCTATCACGCATACCGGCTGATGGGCAGCAATTTCGTAAGCCGCGATGGGGAACCGCATTACGTATATGTGTATCCAGAAACAACGCTCGACTCGCTCATAAGCAGCCTTCAAGAAGATTACACCATCGGCTCTGAGCGCTCGCTGAAATTGCATAGCAAGCTGATGAAATGGACGAGTGCCGAACGCCCTTTTGTGCGTACAGGCCGCTATCTCGTTCCTGCGGAAACGGCAAACCTGCAGCTCATTCGCATGTTCCGCAGCGGCGATCAAAAGCCCATTCAGCTAACGTTTAATAATATCCGCACGCGCGAACAACTGGCCGCACGTTTGGGCTCACAGCTCATGATTGACTCCGCGGCTATCCTCTGCAGACTCGAAGATGATACCTACATGCAGCAGTTTGGATTGCGCAAAGAAACGGCCGTCTGCCTCTTTCTGCCCGACACGTATGAGATGTGGTGGGATATATCTGCTGACCAGCTGTTCAAACGGATGGATGTTATTCACGATGCGTTTTGGAACGCCGACCGGTTAGCCAAAGCAGCAGCCCTGGAGCTCACGCCCGAAGAGGTGACCACGATAGCATCTATCGTAGAGGAAGAGACGAATCGCGACGAAGATAAACCCATTATCGCGGGCCTCTATATGAACCGCTTGCGCATCGGCATGCCGATGCAGAGTTGCCCTACCGTAAAATTTGCTTTACAGGATTTTGGACTCCGCAGAATAACCAACGAGCATCTGAAAACGGAATCGGCATACAACACGTATATCCACCCCGGTTTACCGCCCGGGCCTATACGTATCCCGCAGAAGAAGACCATTGATTATACGCTCAACCCTACTCCCTCCAACTACCTCTACATGTGCGCTTCTTCCAAGTTTGATGGCACGCACCATTTCTCCTCTTCGTATGCTTCACATGCCGCTTACGCAGCCGCATATCAGCGCGAGCTCAATCGGCGCAGAATCTACAAATAGTTTAGGAGAGTACCCCTTTATTCACACCCCGCAGCAGCCTTTGCCAATCCCGCGCAGAGGCTGCATTGTTAGTCATTGGTGCATACCATTCTGCGGTAAGCAGATGGCGAGACACCTTCTATTTGCGTAAAATTTCGGATGAAGGATTGCACCGTAACAAAGCCGATGGCTTCAGCAATATCCTGCTCGCACAGGTTCGTATCGCAGAGCATCTTCTTGGCTTCGGCAATGCGGAGCGAGGCAATCCACTGGCGGAAAGGCACACCATAATTCGAGTTGATAAACGTACTCAGATAGGTTCGATTGGTACCTAATTGCCTCGACAAATCCTCAATTGTCAGTTCGGCTTGCAGATAGCCTTTCTGCTCTATCCATTGCGATAGCCCCTCCACAAAAAAGGCATACCGATCTTTCATCTCGCTCGTTGGCATTTCTTCCAAAGTAGAAAGCGGATAAGTAGCATCCTCTATCGTAATGTCTTCCTCCTCTAACATCTCAGGCTCTTTCGACGACGGACGGAAACGGAAATACACCATGTGGCGGTCATAGCATATGAAAATATACATCCAAATACCCGCGCCCATCAACGCATACATGCTATGCACCCATATGGGGGCATACAGAATGGCGGTCCACCCTATTCCGAAAACTTGAATAAGGGTAAACACCAGCGGCGTCCAGATGATAAAGCTGTCGTAATCATCCGAATAGTAGGTGTCAAACGCCTTGCGCTTTATCTTACTTGAAAAATATACATATCCCACCACGCAAGTCGTATCAATCACGTACCACGCCGAAGCAATCGTAAGCATGGCAACGCGTGCATTGGTTGGCACATCCGCAAACGTCACCGCCATCAGCAGCACACCGCACAACACCACGCGTAGAAGATTCAATAGCACGTTTTTGAGCCGCAAATAATGCTTATCAAAAGCCGGAGAGAAGCCAAACGCTATCATTTTGCTCACCAAATACGAAATGAAAAGCGAGAGACTCTCCACAAGAAACATATTTTCTTTGTCGGTCAGCACCAATTTGCAAAACGCGATGTCTGCGCAAATAAGTATGCCTGCTGATGCCATCCAGAAATAGGATTTGCGCAGCGCGGGGCCAATCTCAATATTCATATAGCGCATTGCCTCCCACAAGTAGCCCATAGAGCAAAACAGCGAGACGATAAACATCCCAACACTGCCAAGCAAAAGTAAATTACTGCTCATTATTTAACGAATATAAATGGTGAGGGTAGTGTCGCTCACCTGCAACACATGTTTCATAAAATCCTCGTCGAGCGCCACACAGCCGCCCGTATATGGTTTGCTACCCTTGCAGTGAATAAACACGCAACTACCAAGACCGGGCACGCAAGCCTGATTATAGGTCGTAGTGAGGCCAAAATTGTATTCCGGCACAATGGCATGCATGTTTTCGCCAGTCACCTCCACCTTAATGAGAGCCGTATCTACGATTTGATTGTAATACTCTCCTTCGCAATCCACTCCTACCATCGTAGGTGTCACGTCGATATAAGGAATCTGCGTGCCGGGGTTGGGCTGAATGCCGAAAGCGGAGAGGATGCCGAGGTAACCTAATGGCGTACGCGCATCGCCCTCACGCATTTTTCCTACGCCCATTTTTCCAACAAACGCATCGCCGCTCCTGTCGAGCCGCCAGCCCTCAGGCGTATGCACGTAGAAAGCCGCAGCCGCAAACGAACTATCAGCATGCGTGATTACCAACACTTGATTGCCTACGGAATCCACGGCAAAAGGTAAGTCCTGAATGGTGCTGCTGCGCTTGCATGAGGCGGTAAGCAGCAGGCTGAAAAATGCGAGAAAGAAGAAGATTTGCTTCATAATCATTTGGCTCATAGAGCATTTTATGAGGTTAAACAGTGGGGTTCAATATTGAAGTTCACCTGAATTATCGAATCTGATGGAGGGTCATATAGCACTCCTTACAATGCGTGACGATGCGGAATAGATGCTGCCCTTGGCGGAGGAACGACGGTGTTCTACCATCTGTAGGCACACGACCATCACCGTTCGCCTGCTTCTTGCAGCGCCCCATCTCGAAGAGGATGCAGTATTTGCACGTCATTGCAGGTGGGGCCTCTGACGTATGGGCATGTGCTTGCGCTGCGGACGAAGATGCGTTTTTTAGGGGAGCCTGTTTATCGGAGGAAGGGCTTAAAAGGGATGTTTCAGCAGTTGCCGATTGCACCTCTTGCGTGTTGCCATATTGCTCCTCACGTTTTTGGGTAAAGAGCTCGATGAGCTGCCTGCGCCAATCGTTGAGCACCGAGGCCGTGAGGAAATAGGGTTGCTGCCATACGATCTCCACCGCTTCGGCTTCGAGCCGTGTGCCTCCGAGTTTGCTTAACTGCTGACGCACCATCGCTTCGGCACGCTCAGGGCGGGAGGCGGGCTCTTTGGCTGCCTGCACATACAACTCGACTACCGTTTCGTCGGCCGTTGCAGTCAAGAGAAAACCGTCCTGCGTTTCTTCAAAACGAAGCGAAACGGGCAGCACGCGTATGGCCGCATCTTTGGCATTCAGCTTGCGCTGAAAATCTACGTCTAAATTGCGATAGAGCGCAGTTCCTGCGGGAATACGTACATCCGAACGCTTGTTCAATGGCCAATAGAATCCCTCATTTCCAAAACACAACCCATCGCCGTTATGCAGTTCCACCCTGGGCAGAAGACCCGAAGGAAGGGGGGCTTTGCCAATATATTCGCCAGTGGATTTGGGCGTGAGCATATTCACGAGCGAAGCGGGACGCTCAGAGGAGAAATAGATGGTGCTGCCGCGATGAAACGTCTTATCAGGGGCGGGCGTAAAGCCAAGACGCACTTCGCCTGCCGATGCTTTATCGCACAGTTTATCAAGCAGTTGGCGGTAATAGCCTACGACGTTCTTCACGTAATCGCAATCTTTCAGTCGCCCCTCAATCTTGAAGGTGGTGATGCCCGCTTGGAGCATCTGATTCAGGAGCATGCTGCGGTCTAAATCGCGGAGGGAGAGGATATGTTTCTGATGGAGCATCTCCTCTTGCTGCTCATCGAGCACATCATACGGCAAGCGGCACATCTGCGCACATTCGCCGCGGTTGGCTGAGCGGCCACACACTTGCTCCGACATATAGCACGCACCAGAATACGAAACGCAGAGGGCACCATGTACGAACGCCTCCAACTCAACGGTAGTATGCCTGCGGATTTCAGCCATCTCTTCAATCGACAACTCGCGCGCCAGCACTACCCTACGAAAACCCATCGATTCCAATTCTAGCACGCGGTCAAGCGTACGATTATCGCATTGCGTTGAGGCATGCAAACGAATGCCACCATCCTCGCCGGAGAAATCGCCCGTTTCAAACAGCATACTCGCCAACTTCAAATCCTGAATGATGATGGCATCTACGCCTATCTGCTTGTAAGCGTACGCTAATCGCACCGCCTCTTCGTATTCGTGCTCATAAAGCAAGGTGTTGAGCGTCACGAGCACCTTTGCACGAAAGAAATGGGCATAGCGGCAGAGCGCTTCGATATCTTCGAGCGAGTTGCCCGCAGCCTTACGCGCGCCAAAACTCGGCCCGCCAATATACACCGCATCCGCACCTGCATCGATAGCAGCGCAGCCAACCGACAGATTCTTTGCCGGCGCCAGCAGTTCAATATGTTGATATGGTTTCTTCATTGTTCAAAACTGCGCGAAGCAGTATAGCGACTTAGCTGCGTATCGACGAAGCAAACGTACGCAAAGTTCGCACAATTATTGCGTGTGGATACTACTTTTCGGGTAGTGCGATTACTGTTCGAGAATCTCGATTTCTACGCGACGATTCATCTGACGATGCTCTTCCGTGTCGTTCGGCACGATGGGATCCAACTCGCCATGCCCCTCCGTTAGGATTCGCGACCCATCGATTCCGCGTTCGATCATCTCCTTACGCACACTATGTGCACGGCCCTCTGACAGACGCTGATTATAGGCATCCGAAGCAATATCATCGGTGTGGCCAATGATCTTGATGCGTAACTCGGGATTATCGCGGAGCATCATATAAAGCTCGTTGAGTGCAGGCTCCGACGAGGGCAGGATCTTGGTCTTATCGGTAGCGAAGAACATATTCTGCAACACGAATCGGCGCACCACTTTCGGTTCGAGTTTGAGGGTCTTGAGCCCGCCCAAATCGGTGATGGTATCGCACATATCGATATAGCCATCGGCGCGCGCACAAATGTAGTAACGCTTGCGTCCGTCGAGCATAGTAGAGAGGTCAGCCGCAGCCGAATCGAGTTGCGCCGCAAGCAACTGTTCGCCTTCTTCGGATTGGATCGTCACGAAGGCGCTAATGCGTCGTCCGCTCTTGGCATCGGTGGTCACGAGGTGGAGATTGCGTTCGGGATAGAGGGCGATGAAGAGGGTGTCAAAACGCTCCTCGTGAATGAAGACAAGGCTGTCAGGGAAATAGCCGGGGCGGCTCACCTGAACCCGATACTCGCCAGGGGGCATCGATTTCCCCACCCTGCCGAACTTCGCATCCGTCGTGCGGTCAAAACGCTGACGCTGATGCTTGGTGCTGCTAACCTGCACGCGTGCATTGGCAATCGGCTTTTCCGTAAGTTGATCCTCCACATATGCATAAATAAACGGATTGGCCATTGAGCCTTTTCGCGGAGCGCGTTTGGGAATCTCAAACTGCACAGCAAATTTTACGCCAAACATAAAATTATTCAACTTAGCTTGCTTCAAGGGTGCACAGCCGAGCATCGAATACGGTTGGATGTCAGATACGGAAGCAAACGCCACCAGTCCGCCTTCGGACAACATATTGCCGAAGGGAATGGGGTTGGGCTCATACCTACGGATATCCGTAAATCCATAATCAGCAAAGAACGACACGCGGTAATGCGTCAGTTCTTTCATCGAGCGCTTACGATGGAGCTCTCGCCATCGCTCTTCGCGATCCATACGTTTGGTAGGCTCTGGAGCGGGTTTATCAAGGTTAATGCCCATCTCGAGCGAGAGCATCGCATTGATGGGATTAGTAGGATAAGCATATGGTTGGCCGGTGAAGGTGCTCGTCTGCAAACCATGGGTAGGCATATTCTCCATCGAGCCAACGATATCGGGATCTTCCGCCCATATCTTCACATCGGCTTCGGCAGTTGTTTGCGCAGCGAAAGGTAGTACACCTATCTTCGCTCCTGCAAGGAAGAAAAAGCGATTCCAACTGCCGCCTAAATAGATGGGGAGATAGGCAATGCCGTAGGTGGTCGTTTCTTCAAAACGGTCAAACTGATAATGGAAGAGCATGTTCGGATATTCTTCAATCGTAGCGAAATGTTCGGGTACAATCAGGCGATTGCGGTTGTACGAAGCATCGAATCCGAAGCCTGTGCGGAAGATGAAATGGCCGTGCTGGAGCTCATAATAGAGCGCGGCTCCACCGCCACCTCCGCTAAGAGGCGTAAGCGAAGCATTCAATCCCGTGCCGAGCCCGCCGAGGGGCTTAAAGGGGGTAAGCGGATGGCCGAAGAAGAGGTGCGAATAGCCGCCCTCCAGCGAGAGGCCGACATGGTGCTTGGTGGTGGGTTGCGCAGTTATCGACAGCGAGAACGCGCATGCAATCATCAAAAAGAGATAAATACGTTTCATCATGGGTTCTCCTATCGTTTATTCTACAATAAGTTTTGCGGTAAGAATACTGCCATCGCGGTTGCGGAAATGCAGAATATAGAGTCCTGCTTGTTGCGGTGGATTGATAAACGACTGACCTTCAGGCAGTTCCGTTTTCCACATACATTCACCGGAGTGACGGAACACGGAGAGTTGCCCCGGTTGGCTCACGCTGACGCTCACGGCTGTAGGCGCGCCTGCCAGAATGATGCTGGGCACTACACTGAGGGTCGTGGTGTTGGGCTCAACCGTTGGCGCAAAAGCACAACTGCGGATACGTACACTATCCGCTAATCGGGTCATCTCTACCGAATATTCAGCATTGGGATCGAGGCCATTTTCGGGAAGATAAAGTTGGGGGCCGTTCATTCCGCTGATAGCCACTCCATCAGCAAACCACTGATAATCCGTAAATCCGCCATAGAAATCATACGCCGATTGACGCACAGAGAGGAAGTCGTTCCACCGCTGCGTAATCACGTTTTCTGCCTCGTATAAGAGCGTGATATTGAGCGGAAAAACGAGCGAATCGCAATGGAGGTTATATACCACCAATCGAGCGGTATAATAGCCCGCCCATGCTTGTTCGCTAAGCGGAATATCGATAGTAGCCGAGTCTTCCACAGGCATCCAAATGAGGTCCATAAAGCCCCTCCGGTGGGCTTCCGCATCGAAGAAAAGACTATATCTCGATGCCTCGCCCGCAAGTTTCTTATAGGAAATACGTAAGTCGCCATCACCAAGGCAGAATGCCTCTGGGAAGCTGTCAACGCTCATTCGCAACCGCTTATATTCGCAGAAGTTCATCAGGTGGCAGATGCTGTCGCAGCCCCCGCGAGCGGGTTGGATATACGTATAATTGCCTCCAGCCGGCATATAGAGATTGCCCTCCGGCCAATACACACCGCCCGCTGGCATATCGACTTCACAAATAGTATCGAAATAGCGGATAGTATCTACTGTGATATAACGCAGAGAAAGCACAAAGAAGGAATCGCAGCCCAGCGTGGTGGCCAAGGTGTCAACATAATCTCCCGACTCCGTATAGGTTTGGCCCTTATAATAAATCGTATCACCTTGGCAGATATTATACCGCTTTGTAACGGTTATGGGTTGCACAGGCGGAGCGTAAAATACATACTGCTTCACGTCTTCGCAGCCGCCTTCCATAGCCGAAGTGAGGGTGATTCGCACAGAGTCACCCGTGTTGGGTAAACGGAAACGCGGGTTGGGAAGGGTGCTCGTTTGGCGGCCAAGCGTGGTGTTGCATTCCCAATAATAACTGCGTTCGGCTTCGTAATCACGGGTGATTACCACCTTATTATCGAGCGAATCATAAGCGAAGCCGGCGATATAACTGCTGTCCGTAAGGCTAACGAAACTCTGGCAGTCTTGTGCCCGCCATTCGGCTGCGAAATCTGCATGCGGCTCATAGCCCAATGCGCTGACTTCAAGGGTGATATAGCAGGTGGTATCGAGCATCTGAATGAGATCCACGCAATAGGTAGCCGTATCGTATCGGCTGTTGGGGATAACGAACGTCTGTTCGCGACTGAGCACCACACGCGGAGTTTCAAATTTGCGATACCAGCGGTAGTAGAAACCGGGAGCAGCTTTCAGCGTATCGGGCTTCTCCCCACAGCGTAGGCCCTCAATCCTGCCATCGTGGCAAGCGAGAGAGAAATATGCATAGCTGTAATGCTCGCCGAGGGCACAATCTTTGGTTGTTATTCGGATGGTGAGCGTTTGCCCCATATACTGCTGCATATTCATACCTATGAGCGTCCAATCTTTCCACCGCACGGGGATGGAATCGGAATTATCAGTCTGCCATCCGGTTGGGCCCGTTTCTGCAATGAAATCAGCGAAACCGCAGGAATCAACGAGTGTGCCCACTGAGTCGAGCAATTCGAGGGTGAAATGCGGCTGGCTATCAACTTCGTGGTTGGCGTCTTGCATTACGACAGCGTATTGCACGAGCAGTACCGCAGCGTCTTGGGTGATGGGCAATCGGAAATTCACAGCCTCGCCCTCTGCCCTACTCTGCCAATTGCCCAAACGTATAGAAGCCACCTGATCGCTCGGTGTAGTGGTGAGTTGATTACTCGTGTGCGGATCCGTTTCACCCGGGATATAATGCCTTGTTATTCGGCTGTCTGCACCCCAATAACCACTATCTATCACTCCGGTATAGGCATACGGATTGGCGAAGTCGCCGTATTGAGCTATGACGTCAGGATCATAGAAATTCAGATAATCCATGCAATGCTTAGTGATATCATAGAAGAGCAGGTAATCGAGCTTGCTCCACGCGCTGGTGTCAGTGCCGCAGATGGAGCGCACTCGGAACGTATAGACGCCCTCTCGGATGGCATCGCAATGTACGGTATAAGTAGGCTGCGTGAGGTAATCGACCATTCTGACTGTCGGGTCATCATAGATAAAATACTCGATCTGATACTCTGATGCCGTGCCCGACCAATCAAAGGTTACGGCATTTCCCTGCCTGTTCTGACGCAAGAATTTCGGCTGCGCAGAGCAATCCGGACCCGTCTGAATAGGGGCAATTTGAATAAAATCCACACACGCACCAGGGTTGTTGATATTCGCATCGCCATTGGTATGCCACATAAAAGAGAGGTAATAATCCGCCCGGTTGGCTGTCACCTCAATCTCTTCCGTATAGGTGAGCCACATCGGGTGATTGGGCAACCATGGATTGGTGTCGTTAACTTGCTGGAAATAGCAAGCCGATGGAAGCAGAAACCCACTATAATCATCTAAGTCTGAAGCCGATGTGGGCCGCGCAGTTGAAAACGCCATATTCAGGTAATCGCCATAGCCTCCACGCGCTTTATAGACGCAAGTGAACGTATAGCGTCCTTTCTGGAGCGAGATTTTGCGATAAGCTGTTATGCAAGCTGCTCCGTTCTCTTGATAGGCTGCTGTCTGGCCACCATCAGCCGTGATATAAAACGAATGAGTGCCATCGTAAGAGGTGGCCGTACCGGCTTTCCATGTGTTGCTTCCTGGTGTGCCGGAAGTGAGCACCGTCCATCCCGTACGATCTTGCTGGCGCTCAAATGAGCATTGCCAAGCGGGCACAGCTGCAGAAGCCATCATACTCATCAGCAGCATTATTGCTGCCATCAACATCTTTTGTATGTTATTTCTCATAAAATGCAGTGCTTTTCTATTACCAATGCAGTGCTTTCTTTTCTACTACTATTCTACTACCACTTTCTTCGTTCCGCGGGTGGTATTAACGAGATAAACGCCACTTCCACTTACGCTCACCACAGTCGTACCTTCTCCCCGAATAGCAGCCGAAGCTACGCATCCGCCTGCAGCGTCAATCACGCGAATGAGCAGGTCGGAATCAGCCGAAATGATGATATCCGAGCCCGAAGTATATACGCTGAACGCATCGTCTGACGCATTTTCGAAATAAATCAAATCCGTACTCTGCTGCTTGAACATCGCCACAAGCGACAAATCACGTGCCACATAAAAACTGTCTTCTGCCAATACGGAGAAGGTCTCACCGCTGCCTTTTTCTGCCCATCGGTCAAATTCAAAGCCCTCAGCCGGAGTAGCCAAGATATGCGCTTTTTCTTCGCATCCTGGGTGCTGCAAAATCTGCGCGCTGCCGAAAACGGGGTTAACCGACTCGGTCGTAAACAGAAAATCATAGATGGGATTCAGCGTTTGGATTTGCCAATTGGCATCCGTCTGATAATCGGGCAAACTCGGACAAGGCACCCACACCTCGCCACCAAAGCGAATAGAGTTGTACTCAATCTGCGGAACAGTATCGGCCAAGCAGTAAATCTGCTCCAGTTTGGGGCAATTGGTGATAGCCATCTCATCGAGTTGCTGAAGCGTGTTGGGAAGAATCATTATCATCAGCGAATCGCAATAACCGAAACCGCGGCGACCGATATACTCCAAGCTGTCGCTCCAAAGCACATTTTCAAGGCTGCGGCAATCCGTAAACGTATATTCTTCAATGCGGCGAAGCCCCTTCGGCAACGTAAGGGTTGCCAACTCTTTGCAGCCGTAGAAAGCCTCCCTTCCGATGGTTCGAACGCCATCCGGGATAACGAGTTCGGTCAGCTCTCTCACATTACGAAATGCCTGCTCCGCAATCGTGCGCGTTTGAGCCGGAATAACGGTGGTAGCGCATCCGAGCAAGAGGGTATTTGAGGACGTATGCATGAGCGCATTACAAGTATCGCGCGAATCGTATTTAGGGTTATTCTCTGACACGATAATAGATTGCAGTCCTCCCATCATGCGGAAAGCATAAGGGCTGATGCTATCAACAGCAGCCGGCAAGTAGAGCGAGTCCACTTTCTGCATGCCCATGCAGAGATAAGCGGGCACAAAACGTACACTGTCGCCGAACTGAAAATCGCGAATCGACGACGCTACCGAGAAGAAAGGGGCATAATCATAAATGAGGAAATTATCGCAATTGGCAGCATTCCATTCTACCGTTCTCAAGTTATTGCAACCCTCAAACGCAGCGGTATCGATGCTTGCTACGGCATTGCCGATATACACGCTGCTGAGCAGGCTGCATTTCGCGAAAGCCTTGCTTCCTACAGTCGATACACTATCCGCAATGTGCAAGTGCTGAATGGCGTTTCTATAGGCATACCATGGTGTTTGCGCAGCCGATTCATAGCCGCGCATAGGACCGGAACCAGAGATGGTCAGCACGCCGTTTTGCAGCGTCCAGCGCAGGTTGGTGCTATCGGAATTTTGGTGAATTTTTCGGCCGCAATAGCCGCTATACGGAGCATTTGCTGCCCACAGCGAAGCAGTGCTCAGTAAACTAATACAAAAAATCAATACGATATGTTTCATCATCCTGAAAAATGGTATTTGCGAACCCGCACCGGCATAGTGGGGCAATTAACATGCAAAGATACGCATTTTTGCGCATATCACCAAATTTTCAAGCAGAAAAATGAAAGAAACAAGCATTAAACATAAAAAATGGGTATTAATTGTTGATCTACAGCACGTTTTACCATTTCTTTCTGAATAATCCTACGCTGAGGCAAAGAAGCATCCAAAGCGGATAAACAAGGGTCAAAACGGCACCCCACAGCCATGTTTTTAGACCGCATTTTTCGGGATAAGCGTACTGCTTATGATGACGCTCTACGAGGAGCATATCCGCCACCCATTTGATGAAGGCCCATCCCGGAAGCAGGTACACGAACAGATTAGACAAGACCGTCCATCCGCCCGCGAGAAGGATTTCCCTATCTTGATAAGCTGGCGCTTTTCCTGCCCATCGAGCGCGCTGCTTGAGGAGCGCCTTTAGCGAAGTAGGAGCAAAGCAAGTGGCCGTAAGCGAAGCAGGGCCTGCTACTATCGTTTTGCCCCGCCGCTTCATCTCTTCCAAAATAAACATATCATCACCGCTGGGGATATCCTGACGTATCGCCCCGGCACATTCCTCCCAAGCTGAACGTCGAACAATCATGTTGGCACCCGAACACAATATCGGATGTCCCTTCTCGGCAGCAAGCATCGTGAACGACTGGATGGCAGCATATTCGAGCGTGAGCAACTCGCTAAAAAAGGTATTGTTCGATTCCATTCGCAGCGGGAGGATAATCAAGTCGGCATTGGGTAACGAAGCGGGCATCGATGGTGGCAGAATATCCGCATCGCACATCCATACGAACTCGCTCTCCATCAGCGGCATAGCTTGTATGAGCGCATGCTTCTTTCCCCTACCCTCATCGGTCTGAATACGGGTAAGCAAGCCGTCTTGAAAAACCGGCATCGAATCGCCTTCTCTAAGCGCCACCAAACGCTCGCAATCGAGTAACTCAGAGAGGAAAGCCGGATAGGATTTGGAAATACAAGCCGTATTATCCACGCGAAATCCTGCCGCCAAAAACGCCATGGCAATCCTATGGTCGGCATACGTCTTCACTACCGCTTGCGAGTCTTGAGAGATGGCGCGAAGCCCCTCTTCTACGGCCGCAATGCG
The DNA here is from genome assembly GCA_022784645.1 of Bacteroidales bacterium. Taxonomy (GTDB): domain Bacteria; phylum Bacteroidota; class Bacteroidia; order Bacteroidales; family Paludibacteraceae; genus Colicola. Next base: position 41,160 of record JALFZG010000066.1, on the reverse strand, counting down.
GTCGGACTCCTTTAGCCGGAGCGTCTGCAAACCGCTAAAAGCGGGCTGCAACCCAATCACACAACACGCCACCGCTGCAGCTGGATAGAGGTCGGGACATAAAGAGAAATCCCATGCAGTAAGACTACGACTGCGAATCTGCTCAAACAAAATCTGAGCAACTTTATCGCCTTGCTCGGAATCCGCTCGGAGTTGGCTGAATATTTCCTCAGGAATGGGCAATCCAACAGCTTCACGTTCCAGCCAAAAGGCAGCTGACGACCAATCTTTCTCCACGTCTTCCAATCGGCTTATACGTCCTGCCTGAAAGTCGCGTATTACGGTGCGCGTAAGGTCGATATACGGCGATTGCACATCGGTTTCCACCGCTATCCCAGCCAATAGCAACGCCGAGATAAACTGCGTAGAAGGCTGCGGAGCGCACATCTGCAAAGGTGTTTTTTCAAGACGCTTTCCTACAATACGCAAAGGCGGAAACCCCTCTTCGCCCAGATAGCGAATATCCGCTCCAATCTTACGCAACGCCTCCACCAGCGGACCGATGGGGCGCTGCATCATTCTTTCGCAACCCGTGAGCGTCAGTTCCCTACCCTCTTGCTGTGCAGCAAACGCACAGAGGAAACGCATCACCGTACCAGCGTTCTGACAATCGAGCACGAGCGCATCGTTAGATAGTTGCAAAGCAACCAAGTGCTTCGCCATCAGCCGCACATCGTCGGGATAGAGCGCAAAAGCGGGCGAGGCAATAACCTCGGAAAGGTCATCACCTCGCATAGCTTTGCAAATCAGCAGCCGATTGGCAATGCTCTTGCTGATAGGTAAGCCGTTTTTCACCAGCTTAATGCAGATTTACTCGTTGATAGTAGGCAGATTCGAGTAGTCTCTCGAGTAACGCAAATGCTGCTCTGCATATCCCTCGGTATAGTCCAACCGTACATCGATAATCTTGCCTTCCTTATCGAAAACAGGGGTATAGATGGGGTTCACAAAGCCCTTATACGGGGCAATATGAAGCGGCTCATAACGGTCGAGCATCTCGCGATGGAGCTGCGGATCCACCTTAACGGCATATGCATCTACCAACTGGCAAGCACGTGCATAATCGCCGGTACTTACCACCTCCTGAATGATAGCAAGCAGCTCGCCAAACAGACGGCGAAGTCCCTCATAATCATTCACTTGCATATAATGCTTACCATCGCGCTCCACAATCTCTGCCTCGGGTGCACCCGGGGTCGCGTGTGCGAGTACCCAATTAGAAATGAGCGCGCGATTGCGCATATGTGACTCCTCTACATTCTTGCCATATTCGATGCGTACAAGCTGCGTCATGGCTCCGTTCATCATCTGATGATAATACTGGCTCTTATATGCCTCCATATCAGGCGCAATACCCAGTTCAACGAGCTTGGAATCAGCCATATAATAAAGCGAGAAGAGGTCAGCACGCGTCTCTTCAATTGTAGAGCCATGTTCCTTCAGCGCGTCTTTGGAAACGCCCGGCAGCATCTGACCCGAACCATGACCGAGGCATTCGTGCAAATCCACGTGTACATCACTCATGTGTGCACCATATTTCTTTGCGCACTCGCGCTCTACATCAGAGAGCATAAACTCCTCGTTGAAACCATTTCCAAGCGAAGCTTGGTTATATGCCTCAGTTAAGTTTTCGATAGTAACGGATTTCGAGCCATACGACTTACGAATCCAGTTGGCGTTCGGCAGATTGATGCCAATCGGAGTAGCAGGATAGCAGTCACCAGCGAGGATAGCCGCGGTAATCACCTTGGCGCTCACCCCCTTGCACTCGGCTTTCTTAAAACGCTGATCAATGGGCGAATGGTCTTCAAACCACTGTGCATTGTCAGAGAGCGCTTTGGTGCGCTCTGTAGCGGCCATATTCTTGAAATTAACGAGCGACTCCCATGCACCGGTAATACCGAGCGGGTCGCCATACACCTCCGTAAATCCATTCACGAAATCCACGCGGCTATCGAGGTCGCGCACCCAAGCAATGGCATATTCGTTGAACGTCTTGAGGTTGCCGGTGATATTAAACTCAATGAGTTTTTCAATCACCAAACGCTGCTGCTCGTTTTCAGCATACGGCAGCGCCTTCTGCAGGTTTTCTACCACTTTCTGAAGTGCAGCCGAATAGAGTCCGCCTTCTTCAGCTTTGAAAACACGCTCAATCACGTTGCCTTCAGCATCCTTGGTAAGCTTGCTGTTGAGACCAATCCACATCGGCTCGGGTGAGTTGTCTTTATGCGCCTCATAGTAAGCCTCTGCCTCTGCCTGCGTAACGTTTTCATAATAGTTGCAAGCCGACGTCAGGCAGAGGTCCTTGCCCGTCTCAGTATTCACTTTCTTAGCCAAATAATCGGGGCAAAACATCACTCGGAGCAGTCCTTCGGGAATCTCCACATTGGCTTCTTTGCAAGCCTGAGCAAACCACTCCTGGGAGCATTCTGGCAGAATCTTATCCTCCGAATAATGATGATGAATACCATTGGAGAACCAAACGCGCTTCAGATAGGTCTCAAAACCGAGCCACTCAGCCGAAGTCTTATCGCCCTTGTAATTGAGGTACAACGCTTCACACGTACGGCGCACCTGCAAATTATATTTGCAGTTTTGGTCAAAAAGAATATCGCGGCCCCAAAGAGCAGCTTCAGTCAGATAATACACGAGCGCCTTCTGATCGGCGGTAAGGTTCTCGAAATCAGGCACCCGATAGCGGAGGATGCCGAGGTCAGCAAATTGTTCAACCATATACGGAAAATCTTGAGGTGAAGGAGCCGCACTTGACTGGGTCTCCTTCTGACCGCACGATGCCAGACAAAGCGCAGCCGCAAATACAATAGCAATTTTCTTCATGAGAATATTATTATAAGGTGGTGATTAAAAACGATTAAGTACGGTATGGATTAATTCCTTTACGCGAGGCTTGTAGTCGGTATTAGCCGCCTCTGCCTTACGCTGAGCAATCACGCAGCAAACGGTCATCGCCTTATGCCCCATATGTAGCGCCAAACCGGCAATACAACTGCCCTCCATCTCGTAGTTGGTGATACGCTGCCCTTGATAGCGGAAAGCGGAGATTTTCTCGTTGATATCGGGTACAGCCAAACCAACGCGCAATACACGTCCTTGCGGACCATAAAAACCATTAGCGGCAATTGTGCATCCGCGCATCATATCGTCAGCTGCAATACGGTCAACCAGCTCTTTATCAGCGGCTACCACATACGGCACAGCAGCCTTTTCAGGATAACCGATATACTCCACCAGCGCCTTTTCAAAACCGAGATCTGAGATTGCATCCCTACCCTCATAGAAAGCCAATACGCCATCAAAACCGATGGATTTTTCGGAAACGAGGAAGGTGCCGAGGGGGATATCCTCCTGCATGCCGCCAGTGGTGCCAATGCGGATAATCTCCAGCTGACGATGGAATGGAAGCTCGGTGCGGGTTGCAAAATCGATGTTCGCGAGCGCATCAATCTCATTCATTACGATATCGCAATTGTCCGTTCCGATGCCAGTAGAGATACAAGTGATGCGCTTACCTTGATAGCGCCCCGTGATGGTATGAAACTCGCGGCTCTGAATATCGCATTCGATAGAGCCTTCATCGAAAAACGAAGCTACGATATTGACGCGATCCTGATCGCCTACGAGAATAATCTTATCCGCCAAATGCTCCGGACGGATATGCAGATGAAAAACAGAGCCGTCAGCATTGATAATCAACTGACTAGCGGGAAAAATACGTGCCATGGTAATAATGAATTAAATTTTTTGAGAAGGTCTTGACCCTTTTAGGCCTCACCGCCTGCAGCCATCGGCATAGATGGAGCAGAAGGAGTGTTGATTTGAATTTTGCCGAACTGCATTTCGTACTTCTGTACATTATCTTGAAGGGCCATTAGCAACCGTTTAGCATGTTCGGGCGCCATGATAACGCGTGCCTGCACATTAGCCACATTGACTTGGCCGGGCAATACCGATGCAAAATTGAGGGTGAACTCCGATGAAGAGTGACCAATAATCGCCAAGTTGGCATACTTTCCACCGGCAATTTCCGGGGCAATATTTACGCTTATTTGATTCTTGTTGTCCATAATTTTATCGTTTACCAGTTATGTTTTTTGCCAAAAAATCCGAATTAATCTCTATCGTTTACCAATTTTTATTTTTTCTGAATGATTGCCGAATAAGCATGAAGAGGTCGATGACGGGCAGCCAGATGTCGAACCACAGCACATCAAGCCCAAAGCCCTTCACCATAAAGATGGAGGCAGCGCGACTCATCATGATGATTTGCCAAGTCAATCGACTGATGAACAGCAAAGCTGCCGCAAGGGCCACCAAGGGCGAGATCAAGCCCAATCCGGCGAGTACACCTACAGCAATCAGCAGCGCATACCATAGCCCACGGCTCAATGGCTCTATCACGAGGCGCAGTTTCGTAATGAACTTATAATCAGGCGCTACCGAAAGATGTCTTGCTTTCTGCACCCGCCATTCTCTGAACGTGCGCTTCGGGATGCTCCAGGTGTAAGACATGGGCGTCAGCACCACTTCCGTATTGCGAGGCGTACATACTTTGTTGACAAAGAGATCGTCATCACCGGCACGCGTAGAGAGCAATCCGGCAAAACCTCGGTTCTTAAAAAACGTCTCTTTCTTATACGCCAAATTGCGCCCCACACCCATATATGGATGTCGCGACATGGCCATACCAAGATACTGCATCGCATTGAAAATAGTATCATATTGGATACGCGTATTCACCGCTGTCTGCTCCTCAAAATAACCGCCATAACCAATCACCACCTCCGTTTCGGGTTTGCAGAATCCCTTCATCATCTCGGTAATCCACTCCGTTGATTCGGGGCGGCAGTCGGCATCCGTAAGCAGCAAATAGTCGTATTTGGCCGCTTTAGCTGCCAGTGTGAGCGCCAATTTCTTTGAACTGCTCACCATCGCATCAGAGGGTACAAACGTGAGGTGCAGGTTTTTATAGAGCTGCAAATAATGGTCGAGCACAAACTGCGTATTGTCTTCAGAGGCATCGTTTACAACGATTACCTCAAACTTGGGGTAGTTTTGGCAGAGCAATGCCGTGAGGTAATTCTGCAAATTCTCGCCCTCGTTTTTGGCGCACACCACAATGGAAACACCTGGTTGCTCTTGTTTTTCGGGTTGTTCAGGAGCCAACTCCAATCCCGCTTCCCGAGCTGCTTTCTCGGCAGCCTCCCGCGCTTTGCGAGCTTGTCGCTCCTGCCGTTTGGGGTTCCAGCGAAAACGCTGTTTCTGCTGATGCCTTACGCGCCTTTGTACGCCCGCCATGTAACGTATGTAGAAATACAACTGATACATGAACACCAGCGCTAGCGCACCCAGCATACACCAGTCGAGAACAGAGAAAGAGTAGAGATATTGTAATGTCATATCGTCGATTCCAATGGGCTCAAACAACGCCCACCTGCAAGATTTATCACTTAAAATTGGGCCGGCAGAAGGTCGTATAAACGGCTTGTTCTGCAGGTTGCTCACGAAGGTAACGAGTGAGGAAACGCACGTTCTGTGCTTTCAGTTGCTCCACCACCATCGCACCTACGGCCAACGCGCCTGCCTCACGAAGATGCGTGTCATCGACTTTTCCCTCGGGGAATTTCTTGCATTCACCCGGCTTCACGTTCATGTAGTATTTCTTCGACTCCTGATCGCCAAGTTCGCGCAACCACTGAGCAGTAACGGTCTCCATATCGAGCAGAGGCACACCTGCACCTGCAGCAGCACGCTTAGCTGCAGCCGGATACCTGCCATGGGTCATCTCCAGCTCGCCCTGGGCATTGAACTGACGGCGGCAGATGGGCGTACAAACCACCACCTGCACCCCACGCTCCTGCGCCTGACGAATCATCCTGCGCAAGTTAGCCTCATACTGCTCAGGAGAGGAGTAACGCTTCGGATCGGTATATTTGGCATCGTTGTGGCCAAACTGCAGAATCAGCACATCGCCATGGTGCATTCTAACCAACACCGAATCCCAGCGACCTTCGTCAACAAACGATTTCGTACTCCGGCCGTTCATCGCATGATTCTCCACGCGCACATTCTCTTTCAAATAGGTAGGGAACACCTGCCCCCAACCGCGCTCGGGAGAGATATCCAGTTCGGTCTTGTCAGCCATCGTAGAATCACCCACCATAAACAGGGTCGGCGTACGCTTTCCGGCAGCTATTAATACACAACAGAGCAGAGTGACTACCAGCACAGAAATAAAACCAAAATAATTACGCATAGTCGGTCAATTTTATAAAATGTGGTGCAAAAGTACGAAAAAAAACTGATTCTTGCAAACAAAAAGGAACTTTTTGCGATTTTTCTTTGCTAATTCAGTAAAAAGCAGTACCTTTGTAGCGATTTTCGAAAATTATGTGCCTTTCTGTTGGGCGATGATTATCGAATAACACATATTACCCAAAACTATTAAATTTTTTACTTAAAAACTCACTCACTATGTTGATTGAAGCTAATCCGTACAAGGTATTCGCCGGTTCCAAAGGCGGCGCGCTGGCAAAACGCATCTGCGAATACCTCGGTTGTGAACAAGGCAAAGTAAACATCGAACATTTCTCTGATGGCGAATTTGCAGTGGCATTTGAGGAGACCGTTCGCGGTATTTCCGTTTATCTGGTGCAATCCACCTGCCCCAGCACCGACAATCTGATGGAGCTCCTCCTCATGATTGATGCGGCAAGACGCGCAAGTGCTTACAAAGTCATTGCAGTTATTCCTTACTTTGGTTGGGCTCGCCAAGACAGAAAAGACAAGCCGCGCGTAAGCATTGGTGCCAAACTCTGCGCAACCATGATCCAGGCTGCTGGTGCTGACCGCGTCATCACGCTCGACCTCCATGCTGATCAGATTCAGGGGTTCTTTGACATCCCCGTTGATCACCTCTTTGCGTCCAACGTATTTGCTGAATACATTGCATCGCTCGGGTTGAAGGACCTCGTAGTTGCATCGCCCGATGAAGGCGGCACCAAGCGTTCGCTTAAGCTCTGCAAGAATCTTCAGAAGAAACTCAAAGAAGAAGTGCCGATGGTTATCTGCTACAAGCAGCGCCTCAAGGCCAACATGGTTAGTGAAATCCGCGTATTGGGTGATATCGAGGGCAAAGACGTAGTGCTCTGCGATGATATCTGCGATACAGCAGGCACGCTCTGCAAAGCAGCAGCTATCATCAAGCAGAATGGAGCCAAGAGCGTAAGAGCCGTTATTTCTCATGGTGTGCTCTCCGGTCCCGCTATCGAGCGCATCGAGAACAGCGTGCTCGAGGAGCTCATCATCACCGACTCTATCGAGTTCGACCAGAGCCGCTGTTCGAAGATCAAGGTGCTCAACACCGAGGCTATCTTCGGCAAAGTGATAACCGCTATCCAAACTCATACGTCCATCTCCGAGAGCCTCTAAAAACCGTTGGCGGGCTTCCTGCCAAAGGCTCAGCATAATGAAACGAACAACACTCATATCCCTGCTTCTGGCCGCAACGCTTATCGGTTGCGGTCAGAAGCAGCAGAAGACCGCCGAAGAAACGCTCTCCCCGGCGGCTTTCTCTGCTGATAGTGCGTATGCATATACCGCAACCCAAGTGGCGTTTGGGGCGCGTGTACCGGGCTCACCTGCCCATCAGGCTTGTCTTAATTACCTCTCGTCCACCCTCGAACGATACGGCTTAGCGGTAACGATCCAACGAGGTTCCCTACCCGACTTTGAAGGCAAAGACCAAGCCATCGCCAATATCATTGCCGCTTATAGACCAGATATCCAGTCGGGCCGCATCTTGCTATGCGCCCATTGGGACTGCCGCCCTTGGAGCGATCAAGAGACCGACCCCATCAAACAACAAACACCCGTGTTGGGAGCCAATGATGGCGCCAGCGGAACGGCCGTCTTGCTCGAGATGGCTCGTCAGCTCCAGCTCCAGCAACCCAACAAAGGCATTGACATCATCCTCTTCGATGCAGAAGACAAAGGCATGCCCGATTGGTTCAAAGGGCCGGATAGGGGCAATACATGGTGCCTCGGTAGCCAATTATGGGCTGCTGAAAACGCGCAACAAAGCAAACAATATGCCTACGGCATCCTCCTCGATATGGTAGGCTCACCAGAGGCGGTGTTCTGCAAAGAATACTTCTCGCTGCAGTATGCTGCCGAACCGCTCAATCACGTGTGGAACACCGCACGCCAACTCGGATTCGCACGGTATTTCCGCTTTCAGAATGGCGGTGCGGTAACCGATGACCATTATTATATCAACACCCTCGCCCATATTCCCTGCATCAATATCATCCATTATGATGCGCAAACCGGCACCGGTTTTCCTGAATATTGGCACACCAACCACGATGATATGTCTAACGTCAGCCGTTCCACTCTCGATGCCGTGGGTAAGACGGTACTGACTGCCATCATACAGTAATGCGCCATCATTGACGCATGTTAATCCAATCAACTATGCTGAAAATAGAAAACTTGCATGCCTCAGTAGGAGGTAAAGAAATAATCAAAGGACTCAACCTGCATATCCGCGAGGGTGAGATTCATGCACTCATGGGCCGCAATGGTGCCGGTAAATCCACGCTCTCAGCTATCCTCACCGGCAACCCGGCTTATACCGTAACGGAAGGTTCGATTACCTTCCGCGGCAAAGACTTGCTCGCCATGGCGCCCGAAGACCGTGCCCGAGAGGGACTCTTCCTCTCGTTTCAGTACCCCGTTGAGATTCCCGGAGTGAGTATGGTCAATTTCATGAAGACGGCCGTAAACGAAAAGCGCAAATACCAAGGTTTGGAGCCGCTCAGCGCTTCGCAATTCCTCAAACTCAAGCGCGAAAAAGAGGCCCTCGTAGAGATCAGTTCCAAGATGCAGAATCGTTCGGTCAACGAAGGATTCTCGGGCGGAGAGAAGAAGAAAAACGAAGTCTTCCAAATGGCAATGCTCGAACCCTGCTTGGCCATCCTCGATGAGACCGACTCCGGCTTGGACGTGGATGCACTTCGCATCGTAGCCGAAGGGTTTAATAAGATTCGTAAGACCAAAGAAGAAGCCCATGCACTTGGACAACCCGCCACTTCGGCTATCGTAATCACCCATTACGAGCGCCTGCTCGAATATATCCGTCCGGATTATGTGCATGTGCTCTACAACGGTCAAATCGTAAAAACAGGTACGGCTGAACTCGCCAAAGAAATCGACGAGAAAGGCTTTGACTGGTTAGAACACTGATGGTATGACTACGCTGGAATTACATAATCAAACCATCGAACTGACGCTGGGAAGTGGTCAGTCTGCCCACTACCTGCTGTTCAACCCGGTAGGCGGCAAACTCCGTATCTGCCAGAAAGCCGGCAGCACGCTTCTCCTGCATGTGGTCACCATCGCACCCAATGCTTGCGGACAAACTGAGATCATCGTGGAGCAGGCAGAACGCGATTGCAATACGCAGATCTACGGGCTAAGTCTGCTCAAGGCTCAACAAGAGCAAGAGCTCATTACGCGCATCTGGCATCAGGTTGGCGGCGGAAAATCCGACCAGCTCCTAAAGTTCGTTTTGGAAGATAATGCACGAGGCTCGTTTTATGGCGAACTGAAAGTGCAACCCGATGCACAGAAAACTGAAGCGCATCAAACCAACCGCAATATCCTCCTTTCGCCTATGGCTAAGATGGCTACCAAGCCGCAGCTGGAGATTTATGCTGATGACGTCAAATGTTCACATGGAGCCACCACCGGCCAACTCGATACCAATGCGCTCTTCTACATGCAGCAGCGCGGGCTCTCCTTGCCGCAAGCGCGGCAGCTCCTTCTTGCCGCTTTCCTTGAAGAAACGCTCAATGGTCTTCCCGAAACCGAAGCCGACCGATTCCGCACGCTTATCGCAGAGAATCTGTAGCGAGTGCCGAATGCTCAATTCGCTGTACTATTGATTTTGGAACAGCCTCCGACCTCTGGAACGCGCGAAGCGCAAATGGAACAGGCTTCAGCCGCTGGAACGCCCGAAGCGCAATTGGAACAGGCTTCAGCCGCTGGAACGCCCGAAGCGCAATTGGAACGCCGCGCAGCGCCATACCTTACTCTAAAATGTGTGAACTTTGTGAACTTTGTGAACTTTTTGTGAAAAAGCTTCTTTCAAAAACTGAGTGCGCTATCCTCACGGACTGCGCACTCTTTTATCTATGAGAGCAGTCGGAGGAGTAAATCTTTCAGATTTCTGCAGATAATATCAGCAGCCAACAAACAATACGCCGTAGCTCGCACTCCGGATAGGCAGCAGGCAGCAGAACCTGCTGCAGCATTGGCCACTTGTATCCGCTTCGCCGCTTTTGCTGTATTCTCAGCGGCTCTTGCTTATAGTGATATCGCAGCAGTCTGCTGCGATTCTCGTATTGTTCGTTGGCAGGACGAGATAGCTCCCTATATTATCTCCGTCCTGTTAGCCGCTTCGCCGCTTTCGCAGCTTTCGCTGTAGCGGCTAAAGCGATGGCCTCCGCCATCGCGTTCATGGCGGTACACTCAGCGCGTGTACAGCGGCTTATGTCGGGCACATAATGTGGCCAAGGAGAGAGCAGAAGAAGCCGCCCTGCGGCGATGGCCTCGATAAGGTTTCCTGGCGGCTTATACTGTGCACTATTTCTTTTTCGTAATTTTCCTGAAAAACATAGACACTTTCCTGAAAAATAGACAGACGGCACATTTGTTCACAAAGTTCACAAAGTTCACAGATTATTCAGTAAGGATGCACTACCCCCTACTTTTTCTGCCATTACCCCCGACTTTCGACCACTTTACTCCCTACTTTTAGGTATTTTTCATGTACTTTTATGGCAATTTTAAATGATAAAAATTAGGGGGTATTTCGTAGGGGGTAGTATTATATTATACTATATGCGCACACACGCCTGAGACTCAAAAATGTGTGAACTTTGTGAACTTTGTGAACTATTGACAAAAATGCCAATTTGGAATATTTGTAAATATGCATCTCCGTTGATTTTTTTCAACGTTTATTGCATTTTTTTCAAATTTCGTGCATTTTACCCTCAAATTATTCAAAAATTTGCAGTAATTTTGCACCGCAATTCAAAATCATCGCACGCTCATCGCACGTTCATCGCGTTACCATCGCACACACATACATGTGTAGTCCACAAGCGCACATGGTGTTTCCTGCAGATGCAAGTCGAGTTTTAAAATTATAAAACAAGATTTCTCAAAATTAAACAAGATTATTCTTATTCGACAACGAGAAATTTTTTAAAATTTTGCTTAATTTTGTTCTTTTAAAAAACAACGAGCAGAGCTCTATTCTCAAGATTAATTTTTTTTCGACAACGAGAAATTTTGTTCATAAAAATAAAAACCAACCTGTCTATTTTGTTCTTTATATCATGGCAAAGAAAGATAAGAAAGTGAACGCATGGCAAATTATAGTAGCCGTGTTTCAAGCCCTCGCAGCCCTCTTCGGCTCTCTCAAGAAGTCCCACGACTCGGCTAAGCCGAGTCTGACTCAGAAGGGACTTCGCAAGATCCCGAAGGTGACGAATAAATTCTGCTGCGGACAAATAAGAAAATCCCATCGCGAAAGCGGTGGGATTGTCTCGTCTGATTCGGCAGCAGCAACGCGTAGCGTACAATACAGTAGCGTTTTCACAAAAAGTTCACAAAGTTCACAAAGTTCACACATTTTAGAGTAAGGGTATGGCGCTAAAGAGCAGGCTAGCCTGCGGAGTTCCAGTAGCCCTTCGCGCGTTTCAGAGGCTGTGGCGGATTCCGCTAAGCAGCCAAAAAAAGACCGCTACCCAAAACGGATAGCGGTCTGATTATGTATCAGCCCCGAGGGGCGAGAGAATGTCTCAAAATCTGCTTGCTAATGCAAGTTGGTTCGCTTCGCAAACGGCTTACTTCACGAGTAGCTTAGCCTGGAAGCTCTGACCATCGGAGGTGAGGCGAACGGTGTAATAACCGGCTACCGGCAGACCCGGGATGGTGAGCGAAGGCTCGTCCGTAGTGTAAACAAGCTGACCAATTGCATCGAATACCATCAGGCTGAAGTCAGGTGCCATCGATACCTGCGAGAGGATCTCAATAGGTTCGCCAACCGATGCCGGATTCGGAGCTACAGAGAGTTGGAGTACCTTCAGGTTATCCACTGCCTGTTGCTTATCCGTTACATGAATGTAGAGCGTTACCTGACCACAAGCAGCTTGGAGCTTGAACTCGTAATCACCTGCGCCTACGTTCGCACCCATAATGGTATCTTCTGCATATACATACGGCAGTTCGTCGATGGTGATGGTGTCGTATGCTGCGCCATTGTTGGCAACAAGCATATTCACCGTAACCACAGAGTCACAACCATAAGCGGTCTTCACCGTAGCAGTATACGTACCAGCAGCCGAGATGCCGTTCGGGAAGGCAACATCGGTGTAGGTCTCACCTGCGCAGAGGATGCGATGCTGGTTGATCTCATAACCCGTAGTCTCCGAGAACTCGATGAACGTACGAGCAATGCTATCACAAGCGTTGACACCCTTGAGCGTATCGATTACAACGATATTGTTGTAATATGTCTTGCCGTTTACGGTGACAGGCTCATCCTTGCAAGCGAGGATGGTGGTATCTCTGCGTGACGACGGCTTCACTTCAATATGGAGCGAAACAAGGCTGTCGCAACCGTTTACAGAAGTATAGAAGTGCGGCTTGATAACCGATGTTCTTGCGATGAACGGATTGATGTCGTTGCGGTCGTAGAGCTCACCCTCGCAGATGGTATCGCGAATGATGGTCTGCGTAGCCTCGCTCACGGTGAGGTTCATCGTAACAACAGTATCCGGATTCTCTTCTACGCCAGGAATAACCGTACGATACTCGGTGGTACCAAGGATGAACGAATCGATAGGAATAGCGAAGTAATCATCCTGATAATCTACCCACGAGCAAGCATTAGCATCGTAGTTAATGCCCTTCACGCGATGCAGATAGATATCATCGAGCATGATTGACGAGGTAGCTGAAGCGCCATTGATGCCAGCATAGAAGCCGAGACGGATATCTTTACCCGCGTACTTAGAGAGGTCGAGCGTGTACTTACCAGAGGTCTCCCAAGCAATTTCGCTGAGCGACATACCTTCCCAAAGTTTCTCGGTCGTCCAAGTCTCAACACCATTGGTATCTACAACGCAAACGTCAACGCTTACAGCAGTAGACGGATCAAGCGAAGTTCCGCCACCATACGCATACGGGATAGCACCCATGAGCCAATCGAGATAGAGCATCTCATCGTTGCCCAATTCCGGAACTCGGATTACAGGTGACATCAAGCGGCTTTCTACATCAGTCCAATAGTAGAGGAAGAAATAGAATACTCTACCTGACATCTCGCCAACTACGTATTCCGAATTATCCGTAGTGCTCCAATAGTATGACTGCGTATTGGAAGCAACAGTAGCCTGCCATCCTTTATGCTTGGTCACATCCTCAGTGTATGGGATAGTGAGGAAGGTAGTGAAGGATGTGATGAGTGAACGCTCGCTGCAGAGCTGCTGCACCTCTACCTTATACTTCGCGCCTGAAGTGAGGCCGGAGAGCGGCATCGACTTAGCAGTAGTCTGGCGGTTAAGAATCGTTACACCACTCTCATTGGTAACAGTTACGCGAACGGTATCGTTGCCAATGGTAGCCCAGTTAATGGTAGCCGAAGCCACATCGATATCCGTAATTTCGAGGTTGCTTACACCCGCGCAATTCGGGTTGAACGGAGCCACCTCAAGGTCGTCGAAGTAAGTCGGCAATGTATATTCAGAAACACCTTCAATCACGATATGACCCTCACCGATAGCCGGGAGTGTGAAGTGATAGTTGCACCAGCGAACGGTGTCAGCAGCGCTCACGTTGGTACCGTTGATAGAGTACTCACGCGGGATGAACGCGATAAGCTGAGCCGTTTCGTCGATGGTATCGGTGTTGCTGATATAGATATGCAGACCTTCGTTATAACGCGTGGTGCCTGCATGCGAACGGTAAACGCGGAGCGAGAACTCGAGCGGCTGATCAGCCGAGAAGTTCATCTTCGGCAGCGTCAACTGCGTCTTATTACCGATAGCTGCATCCTGCAGAACAAGCACCTTAGCTGTCTCGCCCTTAACGGTGAGATTGGTTACCTGATAGAGCTTATTCTTATGGATAGAGGTAAAGGACTCAGTAGCCGTATGCTCGTTGCTCCAGCAGTGGTTGTAGAAGTCTCCGAATTCATAATTCTCGAAGTTCTCCGACCATGGGAAGCTGGTCACAGTAGCACATTCGGTAATGAAGGTAGCGGGCTCTGAATAGCGGCTGATATCATCGTCGGAGCAATGAGCGCGAACAGCTACGTTGTAATAGGTGTCGGCCTGCAAGCCAGTGATATGCGCCATCGTGTCTGTTACGGTCACGAGTTGATAGGTAGTCGGTTCGAATACGCTGAAGGTCTCAGCCGGACCATAGATTACATCATAGGATGCAGCCGGACCCGACTCACCATAGGTGAAGTAGATATCAGCTTCGGTTACGCCTACGTTGTCAGCGCGAACAGCTACCGGCTGGAAGCAAGTAGCCTCCGTAATGAAGTGGTAGTACGTCCATTCGCCAACCTCCGGATTGCAGTTAGGAGCTACATAGAGGAAGTAATCCTTACCCTTCTGCAGGTCGGTTAAGCTGATAGCGGTATGGTTAACAAGAACCTTATCTGCTGCAGTAATTTCAGCATCAGAGAGCGGCTTCTCGCTTAAGATCGTGTACCACGAAGCTTCGCTACTGCCAGGATACCAACTTGCAGAAGCCGATTCATCCGTAACCTTGGATACCTCAAGATATTTAACCTTCGGGCAAGAGCTGGTTGCGAAGCAGAACTGAGCCAACGGGAGAATAGAAGCCTTATTGCCATTTGCCGTACCAGGATACTGACCAACCGTTGCATCACCATCGCCGCGGCGATAGAGCGTTGCACCTGGATCTGCTACGTCAAATGCATAATGGAGAGTTGCATTATAACTTCTTCCATTTTCTACAGCTACAATCACAGCCAAGTTGCCGCCGGTGTATTCAAACTCGTTGTCAAGAATGATTTCCGACCAACCACTTGCCGTCGGGTGTGCGTAATAGTCCATATGATATACCTGCTGGAGATCCGACTGCGGAACCCAACTGGTAATATCCGGAGCTGCACTCATAGAGGTATTCGCCATGTAGATTGTAACGCTCTCCTGTGTAAAGTTAACAGCCGGAACAGCGCAATAGAACGAGAGGCGAGTAATGCTGCCCTCCTGACCAAGGAGCGAAGCAGGATAGATCATCTGATTCCATGAGCAGCCATACCAGTTGTTGAACGGAGTAGTGTTATCATCATCATATAACGAAGGATCTCCATCTACAGAAACCAAGCATTCGCTTTCCATAGCAGCATGCGTAGTGAACGCGAAGGTAGCATCATCGCTGTAGGTGTTTTCAGAGCAGATAGCACGTACGTAAGCGAGGTACTCGGTGTTAGCGTTGAGGCCACCGAAGGTAGCCACCGTATCGGTAACAATGTACGCCGAAGCCGTATCACCTACAATACCTACTTCCCACATCGTCTCGAATGCAAACGGAGCATGCGACCAAGTGATGCGAGCTGCATTAGCGGTAACGCGTACGAGCTGGATATTCTCTACAGGCTGGCAAGCTGCCGGCGTAGTGAACTGAACCATAGCCCAATCGCTGTATGAATCAGAGCAAGCACCGCGAACGTAGAGATAATGAGTCGTCTCATAAGCGAGGTTATCAAAGAGATGAGCCGTATCCGTAATACTCATAGCCGTATATTGACCGAGAGAAGCTTCATCGAGCTCAACTTCTGATAGGATGTAGCGGAAATCCGTCTCTTGCAGGTCAGTATATTTGCTCCAAGTAGCCAATACGGAGTTAGCGCTCTGGAATACCACCTTGAGATCCTTAACCGGCATACAGTGCTCATACGTCGTGATAGTGGTACCAACCCATGGGCTGACGCCATCGTCATGACCATTAGCATCGCAGTTCACGCGCACGTATATATAATATTGTGTACCTGACTGCAAACCGGTAATCGGCAAGCTGAGGCTGTCAACCGTATATTGCGGGGTAACGCTCGTGAAATCGGTAATTTCTTCCTCAGAAACGATTACGTCGTAATCCGCTACGTAATCACCATCAGAAGCCGTCCAACTTACAAGGATTTCGCTGGTACCACGACCAACCACCTTAGCGCTTACATTCTCTACAGCCGGGCAAGCCTCAAGCGCATACGTCTGCGTGAAGCGAGCATTCGGGCGAATCAAATAAGCATAGCCTTGAGAACCACCTGCACCAAGGTTATTGATATCAATGATATCGTTATCCTTATAGCGAACTACGGTGCGAGCTTCCGGAACATCCGAACCGGCAGCATCCCAACCATAAGCCCCCGTGTGTGTACCATCACCATTTGACAGCAATGCTACAACGATATTGCTCATACCATCCCACATATACGGTTCGGTGAATTCATAAGTTACCCAACCATGCTGGAACGTACGATATGTAGGACCATATACCACCTGCAAACCAGTGATGAAGTCCTCAGGAGCACCACTGCTGAACGAAGTACGGTCAGTAGAGCCAATGAGCACGGTATGCGTCTTGTCGTAATACGACGATTGACCTTTATAGTTGAATGCTACGCTCTGGATCGGGCCGGCAGAGTAACCTGCTGCAGCAAGTTCTTCAGCCGTATAGATATGCTGCGAATAGGAGTTACCCCAGCTAGTGTAGATGAGGTAAGCTGTAAGCTCTTCATTACCCAAATCAGCTTGAATGTTGCCTTCCAGACCAGTAGTAGTACCCGATACGCTCATCCAGCGGCCATATACGCCATCGCAAACGGTGCGAACGTAGAGATAATAAGTAGTCTCACGCGTAAGGCCATTGAAGGTATAATCCAATACGTCAGAAGCCTGAATCTTGGTAGCATTCTCAAGACCAGCCGAATCAAGCGGCGTTGTGCTGGCAACTAGCTCTACATCGTGGCAGATGGAGTTGTCAACGAGCGTCCACTGAATTCTTGCAGTCTTGCGAGAAGTACCAGCAAGTTTCACTTCCTTAATGGTCTGATCCGAAGTATATTCATATACAGAGAGATCATCCAAATATACAGGAGCGCTGTTCTCATTATAACCGAGGAAGAGAATTCGTTTCTCACCCGAAACATTATTAATGAGGAAGCTGTAAGTGTACCAACCTTCGGTTGCTTCTGTCGGTATCATACCCGGTACTTCAACGTTCATATCACGCGGAACGAAAGCAATCGGGAGTGCATCTGCATCTACAATAGCGTTCTCTGCGAGGTAGATATTTACGCCTTCCATCTCGCGAACACCCTGATAAGATGCTGAACGGAAGACGCTGAGCGTAAGCTCATAGGTCTTAGCAGCATCGAACTGCATGGTAGGCAATGCGAGCAAGGTCGTAGTACCATACGTTTGATCCGGAAGCACCAACTTGCGCGTCTTGTTGGTAGAGGTATTGTATTGGCTTACTTCAAATACCTTCTTACCATTGCCATAGAGATGCTCATTGCTCCAACACGGATCTTCAAACGTGCCAGCTTCGCGCGTTTCGAAGTCCTCAGTCCAAGGATATTCAGCATAAGCTACACAAGTGGTGCGAACCATCAGCGGCTCTGACCATCCGGACGGACCATCGTTGCCACAGTCTTTTCTGAGGCGAACGTAATAGGTAGAAGCCGGCGTGAGGTTCTCGAATGTGTACTCACCATTGGTAGTAGTGATGGTCTCAATAACCGTACCGAAGGCATCGGTGAGCGAGATCTGAGCCTCATACGAAGCACCCGTTTCTACGTCCCAGTTTACAGAAACAGTAGTCTGATTAGAGCCACCGTAATAAACTACCGGCGTTTCGCAATTCGGGTTGATATGACGAAGGCGCACATTGTCAATCACATGGCAGAGCGCGTTAGAAGAAGCGGTGCTGTCGCAGAACCCATAGAATGCGAAGCGTACAACCTTATCCACATATTGGGCAAGATCTACTTCCTGCTGTGCCATTTCAGAAGGAATCTCGAGCAATGCCGAATCTTGCCACGTCTGGAGCGGCGTCCAAACGGTATCGTCATTTGCCTTGATAGCAACCATGAAGGTATGACCCTGGCAGCGTTGTATTTCCGGCGTAGTAGCATTATACTCGCTGGTGGTCAATGCCATATCATAATAGAGCTTGAGATCATTGCCCTCAACGCTCTGCAGATAAACCTCTGGGCTGACCATTGCATAGCTGCCGAGACTCAAATTGCCCCACCAGTCAATATTAGCATTCACAGTAGAATATGCATATTTCGAATCGCAGGCACCAGCGCCATAATTCGCTGCACTCCATGCGTATTGGTCTTCTACAACATTACCAGCAAAGAGATCGCCAGCATAGCTCTTCCAATTTGAAGGAATCATAGAGCTGGTGTTCTCATAATCTTCCGTAAACGGAATGCCATACGTAGTGCGGAATTGCGAAGTCATCCAATCGTTGGAGCAAGCCATCTTCACGCGAACGTAATAGTTGGTAAAGAAGCCCAAACCGCTGTAATGGATGCTGTCTCCTACGAGCGAATCATGAGAAATGATATTCGTAAAGTTCTGATTATCAGACAGCTCAACGATAACGCCAACGTTCGGAGTATTCACCTTCCAAGTCAGGTCAACGTTGTTGCCCTCTACATTCGCCTTGATGCGCGAAACGGGCAAGCAGCTGTTGTCATAAACAGCGAGCGCAACTGAGTCGATATGCACAAATACACCCTGATCGTTGTAGCCTGTAGCAGCAACATAGAAGCCAAGAGCAATATTCTTTCCTGCGTAATCAGAGAGATCCACATTCACCTCAGGAGCATTCATAGAGGCAATCTGCGCATAATCGTAATCGCCTGTACCAATGCAATTCCATTCAATTTTATTGTCAGCCTTGAAGGTCTCACCGCCATCCTCGCTAACATATACGCGGAAGAGACGCTCGGTGAACGTACTCAAAGCTGGATCATAATTGCTATTCGGAACCATACCCACGCGGAAGCTCAGGTTCACGCCATAGCCAGTAGGAATGCTAGTAAGGTCGATTGACGGCGACTGGAGGAAGCCGTTGCTCGACGGAGAATATACCTCTACTCGAGCGGCTTTACCTTCTACATTGCTCAAACGCGAGTCGCAATTAGCGATACTCATTTGGGAAGAATATTCACTCTTCTGGAAAGCTGCCGTGGTGAAATCATCGTTCTCAGGCACGGTAGCTGCAAATACCTTCCAATCATCCTGCGGGAATTGCTCCATCTCATCGAAGGTCTCGAGGAACGGAATACCATAGTCGGTGAGCACTTGCGTATGACTCGACCAAACGGAGGATTCGGTTGCTGAGCAATTAGCACGGATATAAGCAAAGTAATTCGTGCCTGCTTGGAGATTGATAAACGAGGTATGTGTAGCGGTGATGCCCGTCTGTAGAGCAGCCGGATTCGTAACCGTATCCGGGTTGCAGATAGCAGTCGTAAGCATTACGTCATATGAAGCCGCATTCCCCGTCCATGTTAAATCGATGCTGGAGCTGGTGCGAGCCACCATCTCAAGATCGTTCACCTGCGGGCAGGTAGCAGCCGGCTGGAGATATACATTGTCAATGAAGGCAACGTTAGAGTGAGTAGCATCTGCATCTACGAGGAACATCACGTACTTACCAAAATCGCCCATGTAGTCGCCATCATAATCGGCAAACGAAACAGTGAAGCGCTTCATGAACGTGCTGTCCTTAGCATATTGCAAGTTCACTTCCTCCATGAGTGCAAAGGTAGCGAAGTCGTTCGGGTCGGTGATAATACCTACCTGGAGTTTCTTAAGATTGGCCGTATCGCCTTGCGTAGTAGAAGCATTGAACACTACCTCATAGTGCTTAATAGAGTCAACTACAAGACTCGGGAGGATAGCATAGTAATTGTTGCCAAAAATCTCCTTGGAGGTATTCTGCTTCTTATTGATATACAGCACATTACCAAGCGAACCATTGTTGCTGATATAGGGCTCATCAACATTCGTTGCGCCAATGCCAGCGGTATCGCCAATGCCTACTTGCCAACAATTGAATGCTATATCATCATTAAAGTTCTCAAGACCAAATTCCTCAACGGTCACTGGTGAGCAGGCTGTCTTGAACGCCGTAATGAGGGTTACTTGTTCACCACATGGCTGATATCCCTCTACCAAATAAATGGTATTCTGCTCAAGATTGCTCAAGTGATACGGATTCGTAGTAACCGTGTCGCTAAATACCGTGGTATTCGTGTAATAATCCTTAATCGTAAGGTACACTTGCTGTACACCACCTACCGTCCAATTGATGTCGGCTTCCGTTTCGGTAATATTACCAACCGAAAGTTTAGAAATACCCATGCAATTCGGGTCAACAATCTTCACACCTACGTTATCAAGATATACATGCGCACTCGACATACCGTAATTAGAGGTAGCGTGGAAGTAAATCTTAATACTGTGGCCGAGGAACGGAGTAAGATCAACGGTCTTGGTTACATACTCTTCTTCATTACCAAGGTTAGTCAACAGCACGGTGCGGTTGGTATCTCCATCGAGTGAGTAAAGCACCTCACAAGGGCCACCTGCAGGGTTCTTATAGTCGAACGTGAGGGAAACCATATCAGCACCATCGAGCGTAATAGCAGGCGTTGCCAGGTAGTTGTCCTGCCCAGCAGGTGCATTATACGAGTTGAAGCGAACGCACATGCCTGGATTACCATTAGCTTCATAATATTGGAAGCGATAGTCTTCGCTTGCCGTTCCTTCTGAGTTATCCCATCCTGCCGGAAGCGGGTTGGTAATCGAAAGGCCTTCGAACTCTTCCTTAAACGGAACGCCCAATTTTGTAATGAAGCTATAAACATCTTCAGCGATGAGCGTATCATAGCCGCAGATGGTTTGAATTGTAAAGTAATATTTACGAGAGGGAATCAATTCGCTGAAGCTGATAGAATCGGTAGTAGCCGAAGCATTCGTAGTCTTCACAGTCTGCGAAACGAGCTCAGAGCGATCAGCATCCGAATAGAGTTTCACCAGGAATCCGGTCATGCCGTTGGTGTTCCAGCTGATATTTACACTGCGAGCCTCCGAGATTGCGTTTACGCCAGAAGCATCCAAGCAGTTGCTTACGGGCTGCACGATAAGGTTATCGATGCAGTTGCGGCTGCCGGTAGTGCTGTTGAGCGTATTGGGCGCAAGCGCGCGCAGGGCAATATAATGACCCTCGCCCGTATATGTAGAGAGCAATACGCGTACTTTCTCGAAGCGGCCGGTAGGACCATCAAAGCGATCCAGCTCCGTAAACGTAGAGAGGTCATACGGATCGGTCATTACACCAACTGCCACACGGCTGTTGTTCTCATAACTGAGCGAGCCAGCCGACAAGCGGAACGTCACTTCGAGGTTGGTGAAATCGCTGATATACGGCAATACAATATAGTTATCGATACCGTTGAGAAGCAAATAAGCTGCATCAAAGGTCGGCGTATTCGAGTTGGTAGAAGGATACAAGTTGATAGCCTTCAGCGGGCTGAACAACTGCTGAATACCACCAGCGGAGCTCGGCGAATGCATCTCGTTAATGAGTTGCTTGAGCGAGAAGGTCTGATACGAACCTGCATTGAAAGTAAGGCTGATGGGCACAACGCCAGTCGTAGGAACGCGGAGCGTAAGCGGGAATGCCCATTCAGAAGCTACGCCATTCTTTACAGCCTGTACGTAAATCTTTACAATCTGGCCAGCAAGCTCGTTCTCCGGCAGCTGTACTTGATAATTAGCAGCTGTGATGCCCGTTTGATTAACAAGGCAATCCTCCGCAGTGAGGTTTTCCGGATTGCGGGTGTATGCGGTAGCAACCTTCAAGTTCCACGAGTCAGCACCATGCAGCTGAGCGCTTACCGTAAAGCCAGTTGGCAATACGTTGGTTGCGCGAACGTCGCAAGGCGTAGGAGTAGAAACTTCACGAACGATGAAGTTATCCAAGAAGAATGCGTTCTCCAAATTCGTCCGAGAAACGAGGGCAATATAGCGACCTTCACCGGTATAGCTTGCAAGCGAAACGCGGAAATGCTTGAACTGCAATGCGTTGTCAAGCTTCACCTTCTCAATCGTTACCATCGAACCGATATCGTTCGGGTTGGTCAACACACCTACCGTAAGTTCAGCAGCATACTGCTTGTTGCCATTGTAGAAGAAGTTCTGAACCGTACCCCAGAAATCCACTTCGCAGTTAGCGAGGTTACCATTGATTTCGGGCGTTACTGCATACAACAGACTGTCACCAGGGATAGCCGAAGCCGTAGTGGAGAATGCGCCACAGAAAGCAAGGTAAGCGGTAGAGTCAACCGAGTAAGCCTGACGCAGAGAAGTCGTACTGCCCTTATAGACAGCCGGCATCTTCACGCCTTGCATACCGCCGCAGTTCCAACCACGAGGCTTACCAAAACCATCCGAGCCGCTGATAGCTTCGGTCATTTCGAAATCTTCTACATAAGGAAGATCTACGATACGAGTGGTCATAAACTGAGCCGATACCCAATTGGTATGACCAGAGTAATTGTCGTCACAGTCGGTGCGAACGTAAGCATAATACGTTTTGTAAGAATCCAAACTATCAATGCGCACGTCGTATTCATCCGTGGTTAGGTGAATAAGGGCAGAGTCGGGATTGAAGTTTTTCATATCAATCACCAACTCATCCGTGATAGCCACCTCGAAGTGGTTGAACGAGCCATTGCAAACAAGGCTCAGCACAGCCGAAGTAGAAGCAACAGAGATGTTTTGGATAGAAGCATCCTGGCACTGGGTTGCGGGATAGACACTGATGTCATCGAGTACAACACCAAGGCCGGCATTGTCCGATGCTTCAAACGCCAGCTGATAAGCAGTACCCTGCTGATAGCCGGGGAGAAGAATCGTTTCAGTCTTCCAATTCGTAACAGGCGAGGTGTATTCCACCAGCGACTGCCACGGAGCGGTAGCGTTCACACGATAGTAAACACGCAAGGTATCAAAGAAACCGAAGCGTGCAACTTGGGCGTGGGAGAAAACAAGTTGCGGATTGTAAGCCTGCGTGAGGTTCATAGCCGGGGTGATCAGTTTCGTTACGAAACCTTCCACCTGCCCCGAAGTTCCGCGAAGGACAGCGCGATAATCACCACTTCGGGCGCCTTTGGGCAAACCGAGGTTGGCATCTGCACCACCTTCTACGGTCCAAAGAGCCGTACCATTGACGTTCTCTTGGGTCCATCCTGCCGGAATCACACCAGTCTCAAATCCTTCCGGCTGCAGACAATACTGAATAGCCGAAAAAGATGGCAATACTGCACATAGCATCACTGCCAAGAATGAGAGGATTGTTTTTCTCATGTCAGTTGAATTTGGTTAATATTATGAATAATTATAGAAAAAATGAATACGTGTTTTACATGGGTGTCTATCAAGTACTTGTTTTTCGCGTGCAAAGATACAAAAAAAATTTCATTCGAGCAAATTTTCCCCTACTATTAACACAATAAAAAGCACTTTGCTGCTAAAAAAGCATTTTTTATGTAATTTATGGTATTTTCTATACAAAATCACATTTCGCTTTACAACAAATCAAGCAGAACCAACAATTATGAATATTCATTGCATTATGCAAATTGCACTTATCAATCTTCCTGTGGTATAGCCCTCTCTTCGGGCGGAAAAAAAGCGGTCAGGACAACCCTTCGTACACAAGCCTGTAAGCAGGATTTGCTCCTCTTGCAGCCCTGCCTCAGTCAGCAACCAGCGGTTGGCTTGCCAAAGGTCGATATAGAAAGACGACTGACGAGCATCGGTCGTTGGACAAGCGGCTGACAACTCTTTTGCAGATGACGCTTGATGCGCAGTTGGCACTTGACGGATGATGCTATCGGGGAAATCAGATTGACGGATGATGCTATCGGGGAAAGCAGATTGGCGGAAAAGCATTACCACCTCCTCCCCTACTTCAAACGCATCCGGCGAGATACTCGGCCCGATAACGGCCTGCATATCTTCCGGTCGGCAACCAAAATCAGCTTTCATACGCTTCACCGCAGCACGCGTGATGCCTCCTACTGTGCCCCGCCATCCCGCATGTACAGCCGCCACCACGTTGAGCCGCTTATCGGCTATCAACACCGGCACACAATCGGCCGAATACACGCCAATCCATAGCCCGGGAACTTGCGTAATCAGCGCATCCGTATCGGGGAAAGCCGCCCGCTCGTTAACCACCTCCACATGACTCGAATGTGTAAGTTTCGGCAGCAAGACGTCTTGCGAAACGATATCGTCTCGCTCGCTGGTGAAAGCCGCAATATGTGGTCCAAAATCGTATTTTATCATCGCCCAATTGGCATTTTCATCGCACGTTCATCGCATTACCATCGCACGTTCATCGCACGTTCATCGCACGAGGTTTTACGTATATGATACGTGTTCACTACATAGAATGTACGTGTAAACACGGTTAGCAGCATATCTGCGGCATAACGGCAGCATCATATGCGGCATTATTTGCGGCATTTCTGCGGCATTATTTGCGGCATTATCTAAGGCAGCGTCAGCGGAGGTCGTTAAGCCAAGCGGAAGGATAATCTAGTTGGAAGAGAGAGGATGTTGACGGATTGGTATGGGAAAACGAAGGTTGCGAAAAACGGATGATTGTTTGCTCCTGCTGCTCGCGAATCTGAATCTCAAGTGGTGCAAGATCGGTTTTCCTCATTTTAATCACAATGCGCTGAATACCAGCGCTTTTATTGACGGGCAACACATCGAGCGTCACCACTTCGGCAGAAGCAGTAGGATTGGATTTGGTTTTTACATTCGTGGCAGTAGCTTTTGCGTTTGCGGCAAATCGTATAGTAGAAGCACGAAGTAGGGCGCGAGCGAAAATCAAGGGGTTGACGTCCAGCAACTCTTCCTCAGTGGGAATAGAGAGCGTGAGCTCGTTTGTCTCCTTTTGATACATATAAAGCGTTTTGCCGTCGAATGCAGCCTCGGTGGAGAGGATGGTCATGCGAAAACAATTACCGAGCATCTGCAATTTGCCGCTCACCACCTGCTGGCGTTGTGTGCCTGTCAGCAGCTCAATCGAGTAATCTGCCGTGAGCAACTGCTTCTCTATCTTGGAGATGAATTGCTCTGCAATCTCCATGGGTTTGGAGTCAGATTCCCTTCCCTTCTCCCCTTGTTTAGGGGGAGTATTGGAATGCGATTGAGCTGCAACTGAAAAGCCCATTGAGAGCAGCATGACGGATAATATAATTATAGAACGAAAACGCATTTTTCTATCGGTTTCCTCAACTATATACGCGATTATAAATTGCTATATATCAATAACTTATGCAAGTCCAAGTTCTTTGAGTTTAACTTCAAGTTCCATCAAATCGGGGATGAGAACTTCTCTACCTTTGGAGCCCTTATTTGGGCCGACAATACCGGCAGCTTCGAGTTGGTCAGACAGCTTGCCTGCACGATTGTAACCAATCTCAAAACGGCGTTGGAGCACCGAGGTGGAGCCTTGCTGATTCATCACCACATAGCGAGCCACCTCCGCGAACATGGAATCGAGTTTCTTCAAATCCACAGCACCCGGTGCGGTATTGCTACCCTCTCCTTCATTGCCCACATATTCCGGCAACTCATACGGCATCGAGTAATGCTGCTGTTTCTGCACATGCTCCACGATAGCATCCACTTCGGGGGTATCCACAAACGCACATTGTACGCGGGTTATATTTCCGCTGCCGGAATAGAGCAAGTCACCTCTACCAATCAGTTGGTCGGCACCCTTGGCATCGAGCACCGTACGCGAATCGACTACCGACTGCGTGCGGAGAGCGATACGAGTTGGGATATTGGCTTTTATGACACCCGTAACGATATTCACAGATGGACGTTGCGTAGCAAGAATCATGTGCATACCCACGGCTCGCGCTTTCTGCGTGATACGGGCGATAGGCGTCTCCACCTGTTTGCCTGCTTGCATGATGAAATCGCCATACTCATCAATCACAATCACGATATACGGCAGATACTGATGATGCAGACTTCCTTCCACCAACTTCTCTGGATTCAACCTTCGGTTGACGAACTTATCGTTGTAGTCTTCCAGGTTGCGCACACCCGCATCCATCAAGAGTTTATAGCGGTTTTCCATCTCGATAACGAGCGAGTTGAGTGTGTCCACCACCTTGGAGCAATCCGTGATGATCACCTCATTTTCCTCGGTGTCGGGCATAGCGGCAAGGTAATGACGAAGAAGGGGTTTATAGGGCGCAAACTCCACCATCTTAGGATCAACAAGCACCATCTTCATTTCTGCCGGATGTTTCTTATAGAGGAGCGAAGTGATGATGGCGTTGATGGCCACCGACTTACCCTGACCGGTAGCACCCGCCACGAGCAAGTGGGGCGTTTTGGCAAGGTCGAACATAAAAATCTCGTTGGTGATGGTGCGGCCGAGGGCAATGGGCAAACGCATTTTCTTCTCCTCTTGGAAACGCTTTGATGCAATCACGGAGTGCATTGATACCGTCTGCGGCTTCTCGTTTGGAATCTCTATTCCCACCGTTCCTTTACCCGGCATCGGAGCGATAATACGAATACCTACAGCTGACAAAGCCAACATGATATCTTGCTCCAAACCTTGAATTTTGCTGATACGTACACCCGCTTTCGGCACCACTTCGTAGAGGGTCACGGTGGGGCCAACAGTCGCCTTAATCGACTCAATCTCAACACCATAATTGCGGAGGGTGGTCACAATGCGGTTGGCATTTGTACGTTGCTCCTCTTGGTCGATAACGGGAGCCGACTCGTTGTCATACACTTTGAGTAAATCCAGCGAGGGGAACTGATAATGCTCAAGGTCCTTACGGGGATCATACGGACCGAGCTCTTCCAGCAACGTCTCAGGATCTTTATTCACCATATCCACATCTTTGACTTTCTCAATGGAGAAAGGCTTGGGTTGTTCTTGTGGTTCTTGCGGTTCCAAAGATTCCTCTTGATTGGGCTGCTGCAAAGGTTCTTGCGATTCAATAGGGTCGGAATCCTCGTGCTGCTCTTGCACGATTTCCAATCCTTCGATTACGAACGGTGGCTCTTCCGTCGTTTCTTCAGCAGGCTCTTTTGCAGTCTCCTCAAACTCATCCGTCAAGTCGATAACCGTAGTCTCATCCTCTGCTTTGGCAACATCTGCATCGCTTTCGTTATCGCTATCGTTATCGCTATCGTTATTGTCAACTTTAACTTTTTTCCTGAAAATACCTTTTATCCATTCGCCCATACGCACAAGCGCGGGGATGGTGTTCCGGCTAATGCCGATGAAATACACAAGGATTACGGAGAGGAGCACAAGCAGCATGCCCACCCACTGAATATTATTAATCAGCAGCATGGTGAAATACTCTCCGTGGGAGCCGCCCCAGCGGAAAAAAGAGGAAGCATCGAAACCAAGCTCAATCTGCACGAAAGCAAACATTAACGAACCCCAAACCAACCAGAAAAAGCAATGTAGGGCGGCTTTCCAAAGTTTCAAATCCGCCTTCATCAGTTTAAGACCGACCAGCAGCAAGAGCACAATAAGCGCTACCGAAGGAATACCAAAACAGCGGTCGATAAAAAACTGCTGCATGCGCGCGCCAAGCACACCACCGGTATTGCCGATGGCCTCACGAAGCTCGCGGCCGCTGAGCTCGCTACCCAAGGCAGAAAGGTCGTCGGCACCATGAATAAAATAGCTGATATATGTCACAAAGGCATACAACGTGAAGAGGACTATCACGAAGCCCACTGCAATTCTAAAGCGCTCACTCTGGAGCACCGCCTTCGTTTCTGAGAAAAATCCGGAGGCGGGTGATGACGTCTGTTTTTTCTGGCGACTGTCTGGATTAGAGGCAGCCGCGCGTGTCGGTCGTTTAGGCATATTTGAATGTAAATTTACGCAAATTGACAAAAAATTTGTGCAAAGGTAGTAAAAATTATCGGAACAAACGAATTTTTTGTAGAAAATTTGACGAAATTGCTTATTTTTTTGTTTGTTTGAAGAAAAAGCATTATCTTTGCATCGTAATTTTGTATGGGGCGAACTCCGATTGTCCCGTTTTTTGCCTCCTCACAAAGCGGGGAGGCCGGTATTTGGATGGCAGAATTGATTTCTCACGAAGGTGTAGTCGTGCGCGCGGACTCGTCGGTGCGCCCGATGCGTGTGGTTGTACAAATCACGCAAAAGGCGGCATGCTCGGCTTGCAAAGCGAAGTCGATGTGTACGGCTTCAGAGACGATGGTCAAAGAAGTTGAGGCCGAAGCGATGGAGCCGATGCAGGTGGGCGATGCTGTGGAAGTGATGGTGCGCAAGCAGCTCGGTTGGAAAGCGGTGGCGTTGGCGTTCGTTTTGCCGTTTCTACTACTCCTTCTCCTCGTGTGGCTGTTGCCACGGTGGATTCAGAGTGAAGCCTTGGTGGGCACATTAGCGCTCCTTGCGCTGGCGCCTTATTACCTGCTGCTACATCTGTTCGATCGCCGTTTTAAGCAGGAATACCGCTTTTTCGCTCAAAAACGCTGAAATACTTTGCCCTGAGGCAAGTCGATTATCCTTTTTGAATATATCTATAAACACAAAAAATACAAAACACAATGAACACAATTCTCATTTCCTTACTCGTTTTGGGACTTACGGGCCTTATAGCGGCCGTGCTGCTGTATCTCGTAGCTCAAAAATTCAAGGTAGAGGAAGATCCTCGCATCGATGAGGTGCAAGAGGTATTGCCGGGCGCCAACTGCGGCGGTTGCGGTTTTGCCGGTTGTCGCGCCATGGCTGAAGCTTGCGTGAAAGCCACCTCTCTCGATGGTCTGCTCTGCCCTGTAGGCGGTAACGCCACGATGGCTCAAGTGGGCGAGATCCTCGGTATGGCTGCATCAGCAGCAGAGCCGAAAGTGGCAGTCGTACGTTGTAACGGCACCTGTGAAGCTCGTCCGCGCACCTCTGTCTTCGGTGGTACCCGCACCTGCGCCATCATGAACAGCATGTATATCGGCGAGACCGACTGTGCTTTCGGTTGCCTCGGTTGCGGCGACTGCGTAGCGGCTTGTCAGTTTGGCGCTATCCAAATCAATCCTGAAACCGGCCTGCCGGAGGTAGATGACGACAAATGTACTGCTTGTGGCGCTTGCGCTAAGGCATGTCCGCGTAATATTATTGAGATTCGCAAAAAAGGCGACGATGGTATGCGTATGGTCGTACTCTGCTCGAGCAAAGCCAAGGGAGCTGTTACCCGCAAAGCTTGCAAAAACGGATGTATCGGTTGCGGTAAATGCCAGACCGTTTGCGGAAACGATGCTATCACCGTTACCAACAACCTCGCCTATATCGATGCCGACAAGTGTACGCTCTGCCGCGAATGTGAAGCAGCTTGTCCGACCGGCGCTATCCACGGCATCCACATGCCGCTCCTCGAGAAAAAAGCCAAGCCTGCTGCAGCGGCCAAACCTGCAGCTACTGCTGCTGAAGGAGCAACCGAAACCAAGGGCGGTTTTGATCCGGAGTGTGCAGCTAAGATTAAGGCGCTTCCCACGCCCAAGGCTGCTTTCCCAAATATGATCAAAATGGCACAAAATAAATAATTAACTGCATTGAAAGGATTGATAATATGAGTAATACATTCCGTATCGGTGGTGTTCATCCACACGACAACAAAGCATTTTCGGCACACAAGCAGATTACTGCCGTGCCCCTGCCTCAGAAAGCGATCATTCCGCTGGTGCAGCATATCGGTGCCCCCGCTAAGGCTATTGTCAACAAAGGCGACAAAGTGCGTGTAGGCCAAGTGCTGGCTGAAGCAGGCGGCTTCGTAAGCGCTCCCATTCACAGCCCTGTGAGCGGAACCGTTACGAAAATCGACACAACCACCGACGCTTGGGGTATGCCGATGCCCGCTATTTTCATCGATGTAGAAGGCGACGAATGGTTGCCCGAAATCGACCGCACAGACACCCTCAAGACTGACTGCTTGCTTTCGCCTAAGGAGATTATAAATAAGATTCAAGCCGCTGGTATCGTAGGTTTGGGTGGTGCTTGTTTTCCCACCCACGTAAAGCTACTGCCGCCTCCCGGTAAAACGGCGGAGGTGCTGGTAGTCAACGGCGTAGAGTGCGAGCCCTACCTCACCTGCGACCATCAGCTCATGCTCGAACATGGTGAGGAGATCATCGTAGGCATTCAGCTCGTTTTGAAAGCCCTCGGCATTCAGAAAGCCGTGATTGGCATCGAGAAAAACAAACCCGATGCTATCGAGCACATGACCAAACTGGCCAACCGCCATCTCGGCATCGAGGTGAAGCCGCTCGCGCTCAAATATCCTCAGGGTGGCGAGAAGCAGCTTATCGACGCGTGCATCGGCCGTCAGGTGCCCTCCGGTTGCCTGCCTATCGAAGTAGGTGCGGTGGTTGACAACGTAGCTACCCTCTATGCTATCTATCAGGCTGTGCAGAAAAACAAGCCGCTCATCAGTCGCGTGATGACCGTCACCGGCAAGGCGGTGAAGAACCCCGGCAACTACGAAGTGCGTTTCGGCACCCCACTCTCTGAGGTGATTGCACTTGCGGGTGGTATTCCTGAGAACACGGGTAAGATTATCGGCGGCGGTCCGATGATGGGACGCGCCATGCAGAACGTAGATATGCCGTGCAACAAGCGCGTGAGCGGTCTGCTCTTCATGCAAGACTGCGAGAGCGTTCGCAAAGAGCCCGAAAACTGCATCCGCTGCGCGAAATGCGTGAGCGCTTGCCCGATGGGCTTGGAGCCGTATCTGCTCGCTAAACTCTCTGCTGCGCAAAACTGGGAACGCAT
This sequence comes from Bacteroidales bacterium, assembly GCA_022784645.1. GTDB lineage: Bacteria > Bacteroidota > Bacteroidia > Bacteroidales > Paludibacteraceae > Colicola. The sequence continues at coordinate 10,104 of JALFZG010000066.1, read as the reverse complement.
GGAAGAGCTCAATATTATGGACTGCATCGATTGCGGTTGCTGCCTCTTCACCTGCCCCAGCCATCGTCCACTCCTTGACTATATCCGCTTGGGTAAAGGTAAGGTAGGCGGTATCATCCGTGCACGTCAGATGGCTGCACAAGCTGCTAAAGCACAAGCAGAAGCTAAAAAATAGTTAAATCCATAAAAACAAAGCATACATGAAACTTATCGTTGCTCCCGCACCCCACGTCCATAGTGGCGACTCGGTGCGAAAAAACATGCTCAACGTAATCATAGCCCTCATGCCGGCGTTCATCGTAGCGATGATTGCATTCGGTTGGGGAGCCCTGATTACAACGGCCGTTTCGGTATTGAGCTGCGTGCTTTTCGAGTGGCTTATTACGAAGTACCTCCTGAAGCAAAACAGCCATATCGGCGACCTCTCAGCCGTCTTGACCGGCCTTCTGCTGGCCTTCAACCTGCCGTGCAACCTGCCGCTCTGGATCGTAGTGATCGGTGCACTTGTAGCTATTGGCGTAGGTAAGATGTCGTTTGGCGGTCTGGGTCAAAACCCCTTTAACCCCGCCCTTGTGGGACGCGTTTTCCTCCTCATCTCTTTCCCCGTACAGATGACCACCTGGCCACGTCCGCTTGGCTTCAGCGGCAGCTATCTCGATGCTGAGACGGCCGCTACCCCGCTCGCTACCCTCAAGGATGCAATCAAGACAGGCGACAACTCATTGCTCGAATCATTGCCCACTATCTGGGACAGTTTCTCGGGTATGATTGGCGGTTCACTCGGTGAGGTAAGTGCACTCGCCCTCCTCATTGGCTTCATCTATTTGCTCGCTACCAAGACCATCACTTGGCATATTCCGGTATCGATCCTTGCGACCGTCAGCATCTTCGCGTGCGCGTTCGCTGCACTCTCGGGCATGCCCATATGCGCGTTCCTTACTACTACTCTCTTCGCTGGCGGTATGATGCTTGGTGCAATCTATATGGCTACTGACTACGTCACCTCTCCAATGACCCCGCTCGGACAGATTATCTACGGCATTGGCATCGGTTTGATCGTAATGATTATCCGCTGCTGGGGCGCATATCCGGAAGGTATGTCGTTTGCTATCCTTATCATGAATGCCGTTACCCCATTGCTTAATATGTATATTCACCCCAAGCGCTTTGGCGAGAAGGTGGCTAAAAAATAAGGAGGACCTCAGATATGGCAAAACTTAAATCCAGTCTTACAAACATGCTGCTCTCGCTGACGCTCATCACGCTCGTAGCAGCAGGTCTTCTGGCAGGCATCTACAGCCTCACCAAAGACACGATTGCAGCTACCAACGCTGCCAAGCAGCAGGCCGCTATCATCGCCGTTCTGCCGCAGGTAGAGGGGCTCACCATCGCTGAACCCATTGAAGCAGAGGGTATTACCATTTTCAAAGCCAACCAAGGCGACACCTTTGCAGGTGCTGCTGTTAAGGTGGCAGAAAACGGATTCGGCGGCATTTTCCACGTAATGGTAGGCTTCGATGCCACTGGTGCTATCACCGGTTTTGAAGTGCTCGACCATCAGGAGACCCCGGGCTTGGGATCGAAGATGCAGGAGTGGTTCCAAAACGTTCGCACCGTGATCGGTCTGAACCCTGCAGAGGCGAATCTGACCGTATCAAAAGATGGTGGCGACGTAGATGCTATCACGGCAGCTACCATCTCCAGTCGCGCTTTCCTTGCAGCAGTCAACAAGGCATACAACGCGTATGCAGAAGCCAACAATGCCCCCATAGCACAAGGCGTTTCTTCTGCTTCTCCGATCGAGGATGCTGAAACGTTGGCCGCTGATAGCCTCGCAGCTGTTGAAGAAGTTGCCGCAGAAACTGCTGCAGAAACTGCCGCAGAAGCAGTTGCAGAACCCAATGTTGAACCCGCTAATTAATCATAGGAGACTCATTTTATGGCAAACAAAGCATTAAAGACGCTCACTAACGGTCTTCTCCGCGAGAATCCTACCATGGTGCTCGTGCTCGGTATGTGTCCGACCCTGGCTACTACCAGCAGCGCGATCAATGGTATGTCGATGGGACTCGCTACCACCTTCGTGCTCCTGTGCTCCAACGTGGTAATCTCCCTCTTGAAGAACCTCATTCCGGATAAGGTACGCATCCCCGCGTTCATCGTTGTCATCGCTTCGTTCGTTACGATCGTGCAACTCTGTATGCAGGCTTATCTGCCCGACCTCTATGCAAGTCTCGGTCTGTTCATTCCCCTTATCGTTGTGAACTGTATTGTGCTCGGTCGTGCAGAAGCGTTTGCGGCTAAGAACAACGCCGGACTCTCTGCGCTCGATGGTATTGGTATGGGCTTGGGCTTCACCCTCTCGCTGACCGTTCTCGGTGCTATCCGTGAACTTCTCGGTACGGGTAAAGTCTTTGACTTCACCATCTTCCCCGATTCGTATGGTATGCTCCTGTTCGTATTGGCTCCCGGTGCCTTCATCGCACTTGCCTACGTCATGGCGCTCGTCAATAAACTGAAGAAATAACAACATTGAATTATGGCATTTTTCTTAATATTCGTAAGCGCAATCTTCGTTAATAACGTTGTATTGTCGCAGTTCCTCGGTATTTGTCCGTTCCTTGGCGTATCGAAGAAAATTGACACCGCCCTGGGTATGGGTGCAGCCGTAACGTTCGTACTTGTAGTAGCAACGATCATCACCTATTTGATGCAGATGCTATTGGTGCGCTTCGGGCTGGAATTTTTGCAGACAATCGTCTTCATCCTCGTGATTGCCGCACTCGTGCAGATGATCGAGATTATTCTCAAGAAAGTGAGCCCTTCGCTATATCAGGCATTGGGTGTGTTCCTTCCGCTTATCACCACCAACTGCTGCGTATTGGGTGTAGCTATCCAGGTAGCAGGTGCCAACTACAAAACCTGTGGCGCTGAGCCTTCATTGCTCATCGGCACGTGGTATGCTTTCTGCACAGCCCTCGGTTTTGCGCTCGCACTCGTGCTTTTCGCTGGTATTCGTGAGCAACTCGAACTTACCGACACCCCCAAAGCCATGAAAGGAACGCCCGTAGCGCTCCTTACTGCCGGCCTCCTCGCTATGGCATTCATGGGCTTCAGCGGTGTAGTGGGATAATACCCTATTCATCGCTGAGCATGGCAGTTCGTCAGGTTGCACGAACGATTTATCCCTTCGGCCAACAGTCTTGCACATTTCAGGCTGTTGGCCGTTTTTTGCGCGGTAGAAATAGCAAAAAACAACCATTCAAGAAGAAAAATCCACTTTTTTAGCAGTTTTTTGCATTTTTTTTCGTTAAAATTTGGTCATGTCAAAAAAAAGCAGTACCTTTGCACCCGCAATTCGGAAGAACAAACGTTTGGACGGCAGAAAGGCCGGTACTGAATAGCTTTTGCGGCAGGTTCTTTAGATTGTAATGGTGCCATAGCTCAGTTGGTAGAGCAAAGGACTGAAAATCCTTGTGTCACTGGTTCGATTCCCGTTGGCACCACAAAAGAAGACTGCTCACGCAGTCTTTTTTCGTATTAAAGGCAGAATCAGCTTACCAGCAAATTCATGCTCTTTTTGCCCAAACGACTATTCATTCGTTATCTAATGCCGCTTTCGTCATTACATATTATCGCACGCGCTCGCAATGGTTTTTCTGAGAAGTTCGGCATCCCTCGCCAAAGCAGAGAGGAGTCGATGTTGCTCACGCGCATAGTGTTTGAGCCGGAATACCGCATTCGTGAAGCACTCCGCGGCATTGAGGGGTTCTCGCATTTGTGGTTGGTATGGGGCTTCAGCGCCAACAAACAGCAAGAGCAGCAGTGGAGTCCCACCGTTCGTCCACCGCGTTTGGGCGGCAATCAGCGGATGGGGGTGTTCGCTACCCGCAGCCCCTATCGTCCGAACCCCATTGGGCTGACCTCCGTGAAACTGCTGCGAGTAGAAGATACGGCAGAAGGGTTGGTACTCGTTGTAAGTGGAGCTGATTTATTAGACGGCACCCCCATCTATGATATCAAGCCTTATCTCCGCTATTCCGATGCCCACACGGAAGCCGTTGATGGTTTTGCACAAGCACCATTCAGCCATCGCCTTAAAGTCGTTTGGCAAGCACCGGATGCTGAACTTCGTTTGCTCAGCACCAGCCACAAGGCCGCTTTTGAGGAGATCCTCTCGCAAGATCCTCGACCCGCCTATCAAGACGACCCCAATCGAACGTACGGGCTCGTTTATGATGGCGCAGAAGTGCATTTCCGCGTCATCGATACCACCCTCTACGTTGATCATATTAATAGAAAAAACAAATAACCATGAAGAAAAGTATCTTACTCGTTTGCTTTACAATCATCAGCATATATACATCTGCTGCCTACTATGTAGCCGGCAATGGCACGTCCGGAAATCCGTGGTGCGATGGCAAAAATTGGAATCCAGCGGGCACCCTCATGACGGACTCCGCAGGCATCCATATAGCTGCATTTGCCAATGTTCCGGCCGGTTATTATCAGTTTAAGATAACGGTTGGTAACTGGAACACCAACTATGGCTTCGCACGTTTCAGCCAAGACTGCTCCAATATCGAGGGCAACAGCGATGGCGATGGTAATATATGTTTCACCACTACCGAGACGCAAAACCTCCGTATCACGTTTGATGGCACGAATATCTGCTTGACGGGCGATGGCAACAACGTTATCGATACTACGAATATCGGCGTAACGGGCGTGCCCGCAGAATCAGAGGACGTGATGCTGCAAGCTTTCTATTGGGATTCATACAGCCGCACCAAATACGGGCTCACGAAATGGGCAAATCTGCTGGCCGATACCACTACTATCCGCAATCTGTTTACCCTCGTATGGTTCCCGCCCTCTGCACAAGCTGATGGCGTGGGTTATTATCCCAAGAAATGGAGCAACCAAACGAGCACCTGGGGCTCAGCAGCCAACTTAAAACTGCTCATTCAAGCGCTCCACCGCGGAGGATCCAAAGCCGTAGCCGACATCGTGGTGAATCATAGAGGCAACAAATCCAATTGGTGCGACTTCTACAACGAGGATTTCGGCACATTCGGCTCTTATCAACTTACTTCTGAACATATCTGTTCGGGCGATGAGGCGTTTACGCAAAGCGGCTCAACCTGCTATGGTTCCACTCTCCGCGGTAACAGCGATACAGGCACCAATGATGGTGGCTGCCGAGACCTTGATCACACTTCCGAATACGTGCAGGAAGCTATTACGGCGTACCTCCAATGGATGCAGACCGAGATGGGCTTCGATGGCTTCCGATATGATATGGTGAAGGGCTACTCAGGTAGATTCGTGAGCCAATACAATGTAGCTACTGACCCGTATTTTTCCGTAGGAGAGTATTGGGATGGTATCGATGCGATTATGAGTTATCTCAAAAGCACGAAATACAACACCATGGTCTTTGATTTCCCGCTCAAATACGTGCTCCGTGACCAACTTGGCAAGGGCTATTATACTGGACTACGCAACCCATCCAACAGTCTCCGCGGTCGCAACTTGCAGAAGTATGCCGTAACGTTTATTGACAACCACGACACCTTCGAACGTTCTGACAGCAAGGATAATCAGTTCATCGCTTACAACTGCGACATCTACGAAACGGCTAACCGCTCCAAGGTGCTTCAAGCCAATGCGTATATCCTCTCCATGCCGGGTATTCCTTGCGTTTTCTGGCCCCATTTCAAGGCGTTTGAATCAGAAATCAGTCAGATGATTTATGCACGCAAAGCTGCTGGCATCCATTCCGAATCAGTAGTAAGCGATGAAACGGCCGGCACCAACTTCTATTCGGCTACTATCACCGGTCATCGCGGACAACTGATCGTGCGCCTCGGCTCGGCTCGCGATCTTACTGCCCCAGTGGGATTCCATCAGGTGGTGAACGGAGATGGTTATACCCTCTTCCTCTCGGATAACATCACTGCGATTGAGCAACTTCCTTCTGAAATCGGTACCCGTAAGCGCATGATTGATGGCCATATCTTCATCGAACGAGATGGACAACTCTATGACGCAATGGGTAGAAGAGTGAAATAAAAAGAGACAAAGAGACAAAGAGTCAAAAAGACTAAGAGTCTAAAAGTTTGAGCATAACTGATTTGGAAAAATACATGAAGAAAACTTTTTTATTCAAGAAATATTCTATAGGTATCAGTATCATCGCTTTGATGGCGGGGCTGACAAGTTGCCACGATGAGCCGATTATTTCGCCACCGGGGCCGGACCCCGTGGATAGCATCATTATCAGCGTAGATCAGCTCATCTCCACTATTCCTGCCAAATTAGACTCCGGCTATACCGGTCCTATTGCTATCTACTTCAACCCTACCAAAGGCAATGGCGGCATGGCTAATGCCGAGAAATGCTTTGCGCATACCGGTTTGCTGACGGCTGAATCCAAAAATGGTTCGGATTGGAAATTCACCAAATCTGAATGGCGCGGAGCCGACACGCCCGAACTACGCAAAGATAGCATCTGGTGGGTGCTCGATATACCCTCTGTTACGGAGTTTTACGGCTGTCCAGAAGGCACGGACGTGCGAGCCCTCTGCTTCGTCTTCCACGATGGCCCCGGTGGCTCTTGTGAAGGAAAAACGGCCGATGGCGGCGATATCTTCGTGTATTTCGGAGAGGACAACACCTCCTCAGGCATTTGGGAGGGGTTTGAGCCTCATCCTACGGTTGAACAAGCGCGTCCGGAGGGTATCTATAATGGTATCTATTACGACTCTGCCGACCCTTCTCGCGTAACGCTTTGCACCTACGCAGGAAGCAAAACAGAGCCGGCCCAATACGTGTACGTGATAGGCGATATGACCGACTGGAAACTCTCTCACGACTATCAGATGAAGCGTGATGGCGCGTTCTTTTGGATTACGCTCACTGGGCTCCAACCCGGTAAAGAGTATCGCTTTCAATATGCTGTGATGCGTGCAGATGGCGTTACGAAGCAGATCTCCGACCTCTTCTCTGAGATGTTGCTCCACCCCGATGATGCATACGAGCCATCCAAGCTCCATCCCGACCTGCTTGCTTATCCGCTCAAAGGTGCAGATGGGGGTTACGTGAGTGTGCTCCAGCCCGGAAAACAGCCGTATCAATGGTCAAATGCCACCCTTACGTTTGACAAACCGGATAAGAATAACCTCATCATCTACGAGCTATGGGTGTATGATTACACGCCCGAACGCTCTTTCCGAGGGCTGATGGAACGCCTCGATTATATCCAGCAGTTGGGCGTAAATGCTATCGAACTGATGCCCGTTTGCGAGTTTGATGGCAACTACAACTGGGGCTACTCGCCCAATCACTATTTCGCTATCGACAAAGCCTATGGTTCGGAGCGCGATTTCTGTGAACTGATTGACTCTATTCACGCTCGCGGAATGGCGGTCATCATGGATATGGTGTTTAATCACGCCACTGGGCTGAACCCCATGAACAAGCTCTATCCCTATGGTGCCGACTTGAAGAACAACCCATGGTTCAACGTTACGCCTCCGCATTCTGACAACGTATATGAGGATTGGAACCACGACTTCCCGCCCGCACATGATATGTTCACGCGTGCGCTCCGTTATTGGATTGAGAACTACCATATCGATGGCTATCGAATGGATTTGAGTCATGGTCTTTGCGGCACGTCTTACAATGCCGTCAGCAACCTGCTTGACTATTATCAGAATGGCGTTTGCGCAGCCGATCCAGAAGCCTATTTCATCCTCGAACATTGGGGCAGTTCCATGGGCTCAGACCGTCCGAAACTGATCCAAAACGGCATGCTCTGCTGGCAGAACACCAACAACGCTTACTGCCAAACGGCAATGGGTTGGCTCAAAGATGGCGATGGTTTTCAGGATGCAAATAAAGATGGCTACGTAACCTATTGCGAGAGCCACGATGAAGAGCGCATGCAGTATAAATGCAAGAAATACGGCTATAACACGGCCATCAAGACTGTGGATTCGGTTCGCCTGGGTAGGGTGGCAGCCAATGTAGCATTCAACGTGTTGCTGAATGGGCCGCACATGATTTGGCAATATGAAGAGATTGGGTATGATTTCTCTATCAACTCGTCAGCTTCGCAGCCCAATGGCACATCGAATGACAACCGTTGCGCCACCAAACCACGGCCGGAGCAGTATGGCTATTTCACCGACCCTCACCGCATGGCTGCCTATACGGCTGTGGCGCAAGTTTGCCAATTGCGGACGCGCCTCTTACCCGAAGTGTTTGCAGGCGACCCTACGGCTGTTAGCATCAGTAGCGGACGCAAACTGCGTACCATTCAATGGGGAACAGACGTGTTTGCTGCCGCCAATTTCTCCCCTGACGAGCCGCAGACGCTCACCCTGCCCGAAGGCAATTGGCATTTCTACCTCAGCAGCAGTAGCACCCTTGCTGCGGACATCCAGCAGAGCGAGTCTGCCGTGCTGCCTACCGAGATTGTGCTCCGGCCGGGCGATCTGCTTATCCTTACGGGCCGCTCATTGGAAGCACCCGTCATCCGCACACAATGGTAGCCTAATAACAAAAAATAGAACTCGAGTAGATTCTAAATTTCCGTCCGCTATAAAAGCGAATTTTTTAGGACCTGCCTTTAAACAATTTATTAATAATTTCTAAACATCCACAAGTATGAAAAGAACTTTGAAAATTTTTCTGATGGCCATCTGCTTAGTAGCATTCATGGCTCCGGCTCATGCTGACAACGACAAGCCTATCCAAGTGAAAGAGCTCCCCGCAAAAGCGCAAACCATTCTTTCGCAGCATTTTAAGAATCAAAAGGTGGCACTCGCCACTATCGAAGTCGGATTACTCGAGAAAAACTATGACGTAGTGCTTAACAACGGCACGAAAGTTGAGTTTGACAAAAACGGAAACGTAACAGAGGTAGAATGCAAACAAGAAGCAGTGCCTACCGCGCTGATTCCCAAGGCAATCAACACCTATCTCCAGCAGACGTACCCTGAGTATAAAGTCCGTAAGTATGAAATGAAGCGGAATGAATACGAAGTAGAGTTGAATAACGGATTGGAGATTACCTTCAACAAAGATTTTCAGGTAATCGACATCGATTAAGCTTCCTAAGGATATCTTATCCGCAAAAGTTGACACCCTTACTCTAAAATGTGTGAACTTTGTGAACTTTTTGTAAAAAAAATCCCACCGCTTTCGCGATGGGATTTCCTTTATTTATCCGCAGCAGAATTTATTCGTTGGCTGAGGAGTCTTGGAACGCCCGAAGGGCAATTGGAACAGCCACAGGCTTCTGGAACAGAGCCGCAGGCTCTACTTGGAACGGTCTTCCCCCTCCCAGGGGGAGTTAGAGAGGGTCTCTTTGGCCGAGTCGTGCGACTTCTTGAGCGAGCCGAAGAGAGCTGCGAGGGCTTGAAACACGGCTACTATGATTTGCCATGCGTTTACTTTCTTATCTTTCTTTGCCATGATATAAAGAACAAAATAGACAGGTTGATATTTTTTTTAAAGAACAAAATTCTCAAAATTTTACAAAATTATTTCTCGTTGTCGAATAAAAGAATAATCTTGAGAATAGAGCTATGCTCGTTGAATAATCTTGTTATTTTAAAAAGAACAAAATTAAGCAAAATTAAACAAAATTTCTCTTTCCTGAAACCATCAGGGACGCGCTCAGCGCTATTGGAACGGCCTTTGGCCAATGGAACGCCCGCAGGCTTCTGGAACGCGCGAAGCGCTAATGGAACGCGCCTTGGCGCATCTGGAACGCCAGCAAGGCTTTCTTGCGGTCCTTGTATTGTTTGTTGGCAGGACGGGATAAATCCCTATATTATCTCCGTCCCATTATCCGCCTCTGGAACGCGCGAAGCGCAATTGGAACGGCCTCCGGCCTATTGGAACGCCCGCAGGGCTACTGGAACGCGCGAAGCGCTCTTGGAACCACCCTACAGGGCTGCGGGCCCCTTAGGGCCCTTCTCCCTGTAGTGGTAGTCAATACCTATGAGCGCTCCTACGAAGGTGAGGGTCTCGCCATAGGCGGTCAGAACGGTAGGGTCAATCTCGCCTCGTGGCGGCAGGAAGAGCGCG
>JALFZG010000088.1 GCA_022784645.1 Bacteroidales bacterium | reverse complement strand
TATCCGGCTCGTCCGTAGTGATTTAAAAATAACTGTGCTAAACACCGAGATTGATATACTTCCTAAGTTAATGCATACTTATGTAGAAGCTATTCTTCTGGTAAATAGCCATAGGCTTTTAATTACACAAGACAACCAAGTTATGCAAAGTATTGAGTTTGCAATGCCTCTTTATTAATGTACAAAATGTCAACGATCACTTGATACAAATGCTTCCTTAGAAGCGCGACCCCCTAGGGGGTATTGGTATCATTCATTATTAATCAATTTACCCTCTCTAAGGAGGTGTAAAAGTGTAAACGATCATTTGAGATACGATATTTAACATTTAACATTTTGCCGCATTCTGCTGCTAATTCGCCGCTAATTCGCTGCTAATTCGCTTCTTCTTCGCTTCGGATTCGTTTGCTCTCCGTTTTTTTCCGTTTTTTTTCCGTTTGTTTTCCGTTGTGGAACGGAGAAAAAACGAATGTAGAACAAATGTACAACGAATGTAGAGCGAGAGTAGAACGGAGATCGAACGGAGAATGAACGGAGGTGGAACGGAGAAACTGTGTCTGGGCCCGTGACAAACAGCTTGTACGTTCTGCTTATCCGTGAGCGTTCCTGCTCGATTTCGGGTACAAAGGTACTGCTTTTTTGAATACCGATTACCACTTAATGACGGATAATGCCGGATAGTAACAGATAATGACGGATAATACCGGATAAAGCTGGATAATAACGGATTATTCAAATTTTCTTCTTTTCAACCTGTCGGTTTTACTTTACGAAAAACTGACGGTGCAAAGTTACTAATTTCATCCTACCCTCATCACAACAAAAAAGGCCCTCCGAGGAGAGCCTTTTTTGCGGTGAGAGGGGTGCTCTAAAGAGCTATTCGACCCCCCGGACTGAAAGATAATAGGAAAATCAAAACGTTATCTTATTCATTATCAAGCACTTAACACATAACTATTGGTTATCAATTATACAATTATTTACCTATTTTGTTGCGATTTTCGGAAAATATATTACTCATTTGCTTAATATATCACCCTGATAATCAAACATTTATACGAGGTTGTACTAAATTAAGAGCAAGAATCATGCCATTCGGAAAAAGTGGCAGATTTTTTCTAAAAATAAAATTAGGACAGTATTTGTATACTAAAATCGGACAATGAATGATGAGTTTGGTATTGATTAAGGGGAAGTCTTCTAATGTAGGGGTAAAATAAAAATTGTCCATACGTTTGCAGTATTATGCTGCAAAGGTACGGACAATTTAGAATTCGGGAAAAGACGGGGATTATTTAATATATTGCTTCAGTTCTTCTTTCTTAGCATCATATTCTTCTTGAGTTATCAATTCAAGGTCAAGCATATCTTTGGCCTTCTTAAGTTCTTCAAGAGCCTTATCACTCGACATACCCAAGCCAACAATCTCACCGGAATTCAAAGCATTTTCAAACTGAATAAGAATACCGCCAAGACCGGCAAGATAGCAACGCATAGACACCATCGCACCGCGGTTCTTATTGCGTTCAACCTTAATTTTTCTAATTTGGACTTTGTAACCACCCCATTGAGCTCCAACATATGCAACCGGACCACCACCTAAAATAGCGGAAGCCATTGCCAATTCTGAAGTCATATAAGCGAAAGACTTATTAGACGAAGGAACGCCCAAAGTAAACTCGTCACCCACAGCATAAGTGTGACCATCTGATGCAACATAAGCATCATACTCTTTGTTAAAATCATGTTTAGGATCAGTAGAAGATTTAATTTGCTCAAACGTTACAGTAGTTTGAGAAAAGGCGAGCATTGTAGATAACAACGCACACATGAAAAATAAACATTTTTTCATAACAATGTATATTGAATTAATTTTTTTTCACCGTGCAAAATTAGTACAATTTTTTGATATATGCAAATTTTACAAAGCAAAAATTACAAAAAAACGGTCATTCCGTTGATTTTGTATATCATAACATCACGGACGAGGCGCGCTAATGCTATTTCTCCACTCCGGAGAAACTTGATTCGGCGCGTTATTATGATGTAAATTAGGACAATAAAATCCCCGAGGGATACGGACTAACAAACGAAAATTTGTTTCGATTTTGTTTCGATTTTGCACTTGTATAAAACAAAAACGCCGTAACTTGTTGAGTTACAGCGTTTTGCGGTGAGGGGGGGGGATTACGTCGCTTTGCTTTGTTATCCCCAAACGCTCCGCGGGTTACCTGCACAAGCTTATTCAGAGCACATTGAAGAGATAGGCGGCGGCACGAAGTGCTGCCTTATTTTCTTGCGCACATAGTGCACTCGCTCGTGCAAGCACGGACTCGGCACTATGCACACAAAAAAAATAGAGACTGCATTACGGCAATCTCTATCTCTTCAAACGGCTCTTCACCGCTTGCGGTGAGAGGGGGATTCGAACCCCCGGTACGGAAACCCGTACGTCAGTTTAGCAAACTGGTGGTTTCAGCCACTCACCCATCTCACCTTCATCACCCTTTACACATTCAGCAACAGCGGAACAACGGGCGAAAAAGTTGTGTTTGATTGACCAAACTGCACTTCCTTAACCGAAAGCGAGTGCAAAAGTACTACTTTTTTTTGATATGACCAAATAAAAACGCAAAAAAAGCAAAAAAAATGCGATTTTCGCCTTTTGAAATCCCTTTTTACTGAAAATCAATAGCTGGCAATGCCCATTATCCAAACCTACATATAAGGGCTTTATTCGTTTTCCTTAAAGATTTTGCGTGAGCGCGCGCCATAGATTGTCATCGGGCACGGGAGCGGTGATGGATATGGGCAATTTGGAAACAGGATGGACAAATGCAATCTCGCGAGCATGGAGCGAGATGCCCCCATCGGGATTCGAACGGGGAGCACCATATTTGAGGTCACCACGAATAGGCGAACCAATAGCGGCCAACTGGCATCGAATCTGATGATGACGTCCGGTGAGAAGAGTAATCTCAAGCAAAGTATAGCGATCGGATTGGGCAAGGGTGCGGTAACAGAGTTTAGCCAATTTGGCATCTTTGGTCCCCTCCCGAACGACATAGGATTTGTTTTCTTTTTCCTTACGAAGCAGCCAATGCTCAAGATAGCCTTCGGGTTCACGAGGGGAATTGGCGACAATCGCCCAATAGGTCTTATGGATGCTCTCGTGGGTTTGAAACATAGCATTGAGTCGCACTAAAGCCTTCGAAGTACGGGCAAAAAGCACCACCCCCGAAGTGGGCCTGTCCAAGCGATGAGGCAAACCGAGAAACACCTCTCCCGGCTTGTTGTACTTCTGCTTGATATAAGCTTTCACCATATCCAGCAGAGGCGTATCGCCCGTTTTATCAGCCTGCACAATCTCTCTACAGGTTTTGCTGACGGCTATAATATGATTATCTTCGTAGAGTATCTGCATACAAAAATGATATAAGAATCGGCCACTTACAGCAATTACACCAATATATTTATTATTCGAACTCCACAATGGTGATGCCGGGGCCACCACGATCAGGGTCGCCGTCATGGAAAGAGGCAACTCGGGATTGCATTCTCAAGTAATCTCGCACGATCTGCTTGAGGGCTCCGGTGCCAGTACCATGGAGGATGCGCACTTGGGAAGCACCTACCATGATAGCATCATCTACGTAGTTCATCACCTCTTGGAGCGCATCATCTGCTCGGAATCCGCGAATATCAAGTTCATCAGAAAAAGCCAATTTCTTCTTGCGGAGCGAATCGGCTATGGAATTGGCCACAGCATTGGAAAATGCGGGTCTCGGAGTTTGCGTTGTGAAGGAAGAGAGCCCTTTCTTAGCTTGCGAACGAGACACATACTCCAATCGACTGAGTGCTACCTGACTCTTCATCAATCCGAAAGCTACAGTAGCTTGTTTGCCAGAGAGAGCGATGATCTCTCCAATAGCCTGCTGCCCAACGATACGCACAAAAGCCCCCACCGACAGCGGATTCTCTTCTTTTTGGGGAGACGCAGATTCGGGGTGCTTCACGCGTTCTTTACTCCTTTCGGGCTCGCTTTTTTTAAGGGAAGAAGAATGACCACCCTTGTCTGCTTTATGTTTAGAGGGCGTGCTGGGTGAGGTAGAGTCGGATTCGAGGGACTGACGAAGGGTTTGCATGCGGCCGCGAGCAGCTCTGGTGGCTTCTTTCTCTGCCTTCGATTCTTGAATGATACGGATAGTTCGCTCTACCTCCGCATTCGATTTACGGAGGATATCAGCGGCCTCTTCTTTGGCTTTCTGAAGCATCTCACGACGCTGCTGACGGATAGTGGACATCTCCGATTCGTAGTGCTCGGTGAGTTCTTGAAGGCGTTTCTCCTGATCATGCACTTTCTTGCGTTTTTCTGCCCAATAACGCTTGTCGCGCTGGATATCCTGCAGCGAGCGGTCGTAGAGAATCGTATCTTCGCCGATGCGTTGTTTTGCCCCTTCGATAATATCCTCGGGGAGACCAATCTGCCGTGCAATCTCGAGCGCAAACGAGCTGCCGGGTTGCCCAACTGAGAGTTGGAAAAGCGGACGAAGCGCCCCTCTATCGTAGAGCATCGCGCCATTGATGACGCCCGGATGGGAGTCCGCAAAATGCTTGAGATTGGTGTAATGGGTAGTGATGATGCCGAATGCTCCTGCATTGTTGAGCTGCTCCAGAATCGCTTCGGCAATGGCACCACCCAGCAGGGGTTCAGTACCACCACCAAACTCATCGATGAGGAAGAGCGAACGATCGGAAGCCGTCTTCACAAACTGCTTCATGTTCTTAAGATGCGACGAATAGGTAGAGAGGTCGTCTTCAATCGACTGCTCATCGCCTATGTCTATTAAGATATCGTCAAATATTCCCATCACCGAATCCTCCCTCACAGGTACAGGCAATCCGCATTGAAGCATGTATTGGAGGAGTGCAACAGTCTTGAGGCAAACGGATTTACCACCCGCATTGGGACCACTGATTACGAGTATAGTAGCCCCTACCCTCCCCTTCTCAGTAGCGTTCTGCAGGTGGAGGGTGAGGGGCACAAGTGTGCGGTTTTGCTTCAGGAAACTGAGGTAAAGAACGGGGTGACGCGCTTCGCGCAAATCGACAAACGGATAAGGCACTATCTGCGGCGAGAGGGCCTTAAGCGAACGCGCCAAAAGGGCTTTGGCATGGAGAAAATCAATTTCAGCAAGGTAATGTTGCGAACAGCGGATGACGGGCGCATGTGGACGAAGGGAAGCGGCAAATGCTTGCAGGATACGCGTTCGTTCGCGTTTCTCATCTCCCTCTAATTCGCGGATGCGGTTGTTGGCTTCCACCACCTGCTGGGGTTCCACATATACCGTCTTTCCGGTAGCCGATTCATCGTGTACGATACCGCCTATTTTTCTTTTGTAAGCAGGCGGTACAGGGATAACCAAACGTCCCTCTCGGAGGGTGGGTGCCGCATCGCGGTCGATGATGCCATCGGCTTGCGCCTGACGCAGAATCTGCTGTAGGGCTCGATTGACAGAGCCTTGCGAAAGCCTCAGTTCACGCCTGATACGGGCGAGTTCGGGCGAGGCATTATCGCGCAACTGACCATACTTATCGAGAATCCGGTCAATGTCACGAAGTACTTCTCTAAAGACCGAAGCCGTATTGGGCACTTCCTCCATTTCGTCTGGCGGCATGGGTGCCCAATCTGCGAGAAGGGGGAAACGCAAAGCGGGAAGCGAATGGAAGAAATCGAGGTATTGTACCACCGCATCGAGCGCATGACGCAAGCGGGAGAGTTCCTCCTCATCGAGGAAAAGACCCTCGATACGAATGCGGGAGAGCGAGTCGCGCATATCGTGCATCTCGCATTGGGGATAGCTGAACGATGCATCGGCCAGCAGGTCGAGCATCTCCCGCGCACGAGCAAGGAGAAGCGCAATAGCCTCCGGATCGGTGAGGAAAGTCATCTCATCCACCAGCTCACGCGCAATACTGAACGAGCAATATTGCCGAAGTTGCTGGCGGATAAACGTAAAGTCTGTTTTTGATTCAATATTTGCTGGATAAAGCACTGTCAATCAATGATTTAAGTTGGAGTTTTATTTACACCTTTATCCCAACAAACGGATATCTCGGAGCACGTTGGTTGCCCCGATAGCATTGTTGAGTTTGGCGATAATTTGATGCCTGCAATTGAAGAGTTCCTGCCGCAATGGAGCCGATTGAATATGCACAAACAATACGCCATCACGGATATTCATTTCGCCTGTATATCGGGCCACCATAGGGCCCAAAACCTCGGGCCAGGCATCGATGATGCGGCCTTCAAAATACGGCTGCTCCAAGTGGTTCTCTCTGAGGAAATCGAGCAGCAAGTCGGATATGGCTACAGACGAAGTAGGATTCACTTTTTCTTAGACACAGCGGATTTCTTTGATGCAGGATTGTTTTTAGGTGCAGGGAGGTTGATATATACGCGCTGTTCTGCAGCAGGTTGCGCATTATCCGAAGCACCATTGTAGCGCAAGATGCGGCTGAGCTCAATATTAAACTCTGCAGCTATGCCGCGGTATGTGTCACCAGGTGCGGCAATCACGTATTTGCGAATACCTTGTTTATATATTTTATGCCCCACATACATATCTACAGAAGCCACCTGAGAGGGGTTAATCTTGCGGTCTTTAAACGACTGATCCACCTGCTCCTCCGGCTCTTGAGAAGCATTGTTGAAAGCTTTATTTACCGTTTGCTTAGCCTTGTCTTTCTTGGACGTTTTCTGCTTACGATTCTTGGACTTATCAGCGGCTTTCTTATTCTTCGTTTTAGCAGTACCAGAAGTAACTTTAGTGTCAGCAGCTTGAGCGGCAGCCACTTCCTTCTCTACCTTTTTGGATTCTTTAGAAAAACGCACAGCATCGGCTACTGCCATCAAATCATAATCTTCGATTATCTTAATCAGTTTGGGCGCATAGCCGGGGTCGGTAGCATAACCGCATTCGCGCAAACCGCGAGCCCAACCTTTGTAATCGCGGATGTCAAGTTCGAAGAGCTTCTGATAACGCGGACGAAGGAGAAACAGCGAATGGTCTTCATACGACTCTTCTGCGGATGCGTAAGAGCGGAAACATTCGTTGACCTTATCATCATCCTTATGGAAAGTGCCGCCTTTCCAATCCGAATGACACTTTATCCCGAAGTGGTTGTTGGCTTCCTTAGCAAGAGAAGACTTTCCTGCACCCGACTCCAAGAGTCCTTGAGCCAAAGTAATGCAAGCGGGAATACGATGCGTAATCTCTTGATTCACAGCCACTTGCTTATAAGCCTCTATATAGGCCAAATAATCCTTATTGAGCGACTGCGCCATGACCGAAGCAGCCGAAAAACAAAGCAAAAGCGAAAGTACTTTTTTCATTATGCAAAAATTTTCTGCAAAGGTAGCAAAAAATGCTGAGATTGGCAAACAAAAAACGCAATAATTGCCGCAAAGCGGCATCTTTGGGTATTTTTTCAGAAAAAAAACGCCCAAATATTGCTTATGTCAAAAAAAAGCGCTACCTTTGCAGCGTTAATTGCAATAATGCATATAATTGTAAAAAACTAATTGTTTGAACCATAAAAATCTTACGTATGCGAAAAATTCTTTACATTCTTGCTGTAGCTGCATTGGCATTGGGCTTTGCTTCTTGCGAGGGTCCACAAGGCGAACCCGGCAGAGACGGACTCGTTAACAGCAAAATCATTGACATTCAGATCAATCAAAACGAATGGTCGTATTCGAATCAAGACAACAACAACTATTTCTACGGGGTGGTATCTATTCCGGAACTGACGAATGATATTTACGACAACGGCATCATCAAAGTTTACCGCGAATACAATACCGGTACGAGCAATAAGAGCCAGGTAGAGCTCCCCTACACGAACTACGTGGAGTATCCCTATACGGTTGACAACGAAACGCAATGGGGCTTCTATCAGGAGCATGTATATGCTGAATATGCAGTAGGAAGCGTAACGATTTTCTACCTGGCATCTGACTTCGATTACGAGCTTGACACCTCGTTTGTTCCGGAGGCAATGCACTTCCGCATGATCATGATGTGGTAAAGTCGTTATCCATTGACTACCAACGAGTTTATAGCGCTTCATAAAGCAGAGGATGTGGCCGATTTGGCTCTCCGCGTAAGGCAGTATCCTGAGGTTGATGCTGCCTTTGCGCTTATGCAGATTGCGGGTTGGCAAAAGGCTGTACAGAAGGTACCTGAATTGGCTTCCGTTGAGGGGTGGATATGGCCGAAAAAACTGAGCATGGAGCAATGCTCCAGCGAGGAAACAGCTCTTATCAAACGTCAAATATTGGGCGATGATTACCGCATAGGAGTTGACCTCACGGGAGGTGCTGGCGTTGATTCTTTTTATCTAAGCGAACATGCGGAGGCATGGCATTATGTAGAATTGCAGGAGAATCTATGCACCATGGCCGAGCAGAATTTCCGCTTGGTGAAGCGACCGATACAAGTGCACCACTGTTCGGCGGAATCGTTTGCAGAAACCATGCCAGATGTAGATGTGGCGTTTATCGACCCTGCCCGAAGAAACGAACACGGTGGCAAGGTGTTCAAGCTCGAAGATTGCACCCCCGACCTGCGCGCGCTGCTCCCCACGCTACTTCCCCATTGCAAACGACTGCTGATCAAGCTCTCTCCGATGCTCGATATCAGCGAAGCCTTACGTCAACTTCCAGCAGTTGCAGAGGTGTATGTCATAGCCGTAAGGAACGAAGTCAAAGAGTTGCTCATTCTCATTGACAAAGAGAAAGAACAAACTGATAATCATGCTATTACGGCTATCAATATTGCTCGCGAAACAACCGAATCATTCTCGTTTACGGAAGCAGAAGAAGCTACTGCGGTTGCTCATTATCTCTCCCCATCTGAATCCTTAGAAGGCTACCTTTACGAACCCAATGCCGCCATCTTAAAAGCCGGTGCTTTCCGACTGATGAGCGAGCGTTATGGGCTTAGAAAAATGGGAATCAACACCCATCTCTATCATAGTCATTCGTTGGAAGAGGCGTTTCCCGGAAGGATATGGCAGATTCGGGCGATAGTGGATAAGTCGATGCAGAAGCTACTCATCGGACAGCAAGCCAATATCCTCACGCGCAACTACCCACTCAAACCCGAGGACATACGCAAGAAACTCAAACTTCGCGATGGGGGCGAACAATATATCATAGGTGCACGAGTAACAGACAAAGCGACACTCTTTTTGGCAGATAGAATCAAATAATCAACCCATTCAGAATATGTTAGTAGGCATAACAGGAGGCATAGGCAGCGGCAAATCCGCCATCTCTCGGGCACTTCGTGCGCTCGGTTATCCGATTTATGACACCGACTCAGAAGCCAAGCGCATTATTGTAGAGAACAAAGCAGTAAGGAGTCAGATTGAGTATCTCTTTGGGTCAGATGTGTTTGATGGCGACCGGTATCGAACCGATGTTGTGGCTCAGCAAGTGTTTGCTGACAGCGACTTACTCGATAAACTGAATAAGGTGGTACATCCGGCCGTATGCTTTGATGTGAAGCACTGGGCACTAAAGCAATCAAGAACCTGCTTCGTAGAGTGCGCTATCCTCTGGGAGAGCGGTCTGGCGGAATTGTGCGATACGATTGTGGAGATTACGGCCCCGATGGAGATAAGGATAGCGCGCACCATGGCGCGAGACAATGCCAGCCGAGAGCAGGTGGAGCGCAGGATAGCCTCGCAAACCAAAGAATACGATAGAGCGCGCATTGCACCCAACGAGCATACTGTACATAACGCGCACACGAGCGCGCGCGCGAATATAATATTGAACAACAACGGTGACCTAACGCCCGAGCAATTGGCAATCGATTTACTGCATAAAATCGGTTTATAATTATAAAAAAAACGCATAAACTTACAATAATTACAAAAAATGGCCCCAAAAGGTCATTTTTATGTTTAAAAACATACTATTTACTATTGCGTATTCGGATTTTTTTTTGTAACTTTGCCGCGGTTTTTCCTTACATAGAAAATCAGTATAAACAAATAACAATACATCCATGAAAACCTATCAATCATCGGAGATTAAAAACATCTCCCTTTTGGGTGCATCGGGATCGGGTAAAACAACCTTGATTGAGTCGATGCTTTTTGAGTCTGGCGTCATACAACGCCGCGGAACCGTAGAACAGGGTAACACCGTAAGTGACTATTTCCCCGTGGAAAAAGAGTACGGCTATTCGGTATTCCCTACCGTAGTTAACATCGAATGGTTGGGCAAGAAGCTCAACATTATCGACTGCCCGGGTTCTGACGATTTCGTAGGCGGCGTTATCACTTCGCTCAACGTAACCGACACAGCCCTCTTGCTCGTAAGCGCACAGAATGGTGTAGAGGTTGGCACGCAAACCAATTTCCGTTATACGGAAAAAACCAAGAAACCCGTGATTTTCCTTATCAACAAGTTGGATCATCAGGAGGCAGATTATGACCGCACTGTAGATGAGATCAAGTCGATTTACGGAACTAAAGCCGTTCAGATTCAGTATCCGGTAGCATGTGGGGCTGGCTTCAATGCTATTGTTGATGTACTGAAAATGAAGATGTATGTATGGGGTCCCAATGGGGGAACTCCAGAGATTAAGGAAATCCCCGCATCGGAAGCAGCAAAGGCAGATGAGCTCCACAATGCGCTCGTAGAGGCAGCTGCTGAAAACGATGAGACATTGATGGATAAGTACTTCGAGCAGGGCGAACTCTCGGAGGATGAGATGCGCGCTGGTATTCGTGCTGGTATGGTTCTCCGCGATGTATATCCTATCTTCTGCGTATGCGCTGGTAAGGACATGGGAGTACGCCGACTGATGGAGTTCCTCGGCAATATCGCTCCGGCTGTTGATGCTCTTCCTGCCCCCAAATCGCTTGATGGTCATGAGATTCCTTATTCTGACAATGCACCTACTTCCATCTACGTATTCAAGACTTCCGTAGAGCCGCATATTGGCGAAGTCAGCTATTTCAAGGTGATGCAAGGCGTGCTCAAAGCAGGTGACGACTTGCAGAATATGGAGCGCAACGGCAAGGAGCGCATCTCTACCCTCTTTGCAGTGGCAGGTGCAAACCGTACGCCGGTTGACGAACTCCATGCTGGCGACATTGGTGCAACCGTTAAGCTCAAAGATACGCGTACGGGCAATACCCTCAATGCAAAAGATACCGACATTCAGTTCGGCAGCATCAAGTATCCGCGTCCGCGTTATCGTCGCGCTATCAAGGCAGCCAACCAGTCAGAAAACGAGAAGATGATGCAGATTCTTACCCGTCAGTGCGAGGAAGATCCTACGTGGCGCGTAGAGCAGTCGCGTGAGTTGCATCAGACGATTGTAAGCGGTATGGGTGAATTCCATCTCCGTACACTCAAGTGGCGCTTGGAGAACAACGAGAAGATTCAGGTGGTATATGAAGAGCCGAAGATTCCGTATCGCGAAACAATCACCAAGGCTGCTCGTGCAGACTATCGCCATAAGAAACAGTCAGGTGGTAGCGGTCAGTTTGGTGAAGTTCACCTGATTGTAGAGCCGTATATTGAAGGCAAGGCACCTCAGGAGATTTATAAGTTTGGCAACCAAGAATACCGCATCACTCCGCGCGACACGCAAGAGGTTGATCTCGAATGGGGCGGCAAACTGGTGATGGTTAACTCCGTTGTAGGTGGTGCTATTGACGCACGCTTCATGCCCGCTATCCTCAAGGGGTTGATGGATAAGATGGAGGCTGGTCCGCTCACCGGTAGTTATGCTCGTGACGTACGCGTGATTGTTTACGATGGTAAGATGCACCCGGTTGACTCCAACGAGTTGTCATTCCGTCTTGCAGCTCGTAATGCCTTCTCGCAGGCCTTCAAAGAGGCAGGTCCGAAGGTGCTTGAGCCAATCTACGATGTAGAGGTTTATACCCCTGCTGACCTGATGGGAGACATCATGAGCGACCTTCAGAATCGCCGTGGTTTGATTATGGGTATGGACTCTGAGACCGGCTATTCGAAACTGTCGGCTAAGGTGCCTTTGGCAGAGTTGAGTTCGTATAGCACTACCCTATCTTCGCTCTCAGGTGGTCGCGCAAGTTTCCGTATGCATCCTGCTGAGTATCAGCTCGTACCATCGGACGTACAGGAGAAGCTCCTTGCTGCATACGCTGCCAGCCAAACCGAAGAAGACTAATCATTGCTTGATTTTCATTCGTAAATATTCAAAAAGTCCCACCATGCGATGGGACTTTTTGTATGCAACATTATTAAGGGATATGAGATGATTAGTTGTTCATTAGGCTAATACTCCTCCTTGACTTTTCGGTTACAGAGCGAGTGATAGGGGCAGAATGCCGAACAGTCTTTTTCGGGGCATTGCTCAAATGCAGTATCATTATATATCGCTTTCAGCATGTTCGTTAGATAGTGTTCAAGGTCATTACTAACGCTATTTGCAAAGTCCGTAACCGCTGAACCATTCACACGGATACTTCCATCAGCCGAACATTTCTGCGTAAAGAGCAGATAAGGTTTTAGATGATATCCGCCAGAAATGGGTAACTTTTCTGCCAACCAGCAGTATATCAGGGTTTGTAGCATGTACCTTGCTTTAGGGTCAGCAAAGATTTGCTCCATCGTTCGATCTTTAATTTTATCATCCGAAAAACCGCCCGATTTATAATCTACAATCCTCATTATCTTCTCGTTTGCATGCGCATCAAGTCGGTCGATGGTACCTGCAATACGAATCATCTCAGGAATATTAGGGATATGCAACTCTCTACTGCACGACTGCTCTTGCCCAAGCATGCGGAAAGGGGCAATATGCTCTGAATCATATCGGAGCACGTGATAGAGCATTCCTTTGATTACCTCATTCTCCGCTTCATGATCAGCCATGTTGAAGAGTTGTTCACCTATCGCATGCTTTTGATGACGCTCATTGTAGTCCGCCTGTTCGCTCATGTAAGCAGCCTCCAGAGCCGCAGCACTTAAAGGAGCAAACGCATTTTCTTCAATACGGCTCTGCAACATGTCTTTCGTGATGAGATTGCTTGATGCTTCCTTAATGATAATGTCATACGCATGCTGAATCGTACTATGAAGGAGTGAACCAAAATGATTGGGCGAGAAGAGAAGCGTATCTGCTTCCGGCTCGTGGATTCCTTCAATATATTTCAGATAGAACTGGCGAGGACATTCTATATACGTACTTAGAGCCGAAGGAGAAAGCTTTAATACGCCATTCCTTGCCACATCTTTCCACTGCTTGTCTGGCGTTTTAACGATTACAGAATCAAGTCCAAGAGGTTCGGATATGCGCATTTTCTTCACCTTATATCTTTCTGAAACAAGCATCTGCATCAAGAAGCGAGACATTGACTTCTTATTCATCTCACCACTCGCTTCTGAAAACAGCAGCGTGATATCCGATGCACGATGAAGCAATCGGAAGAAATTGTAAGCATACACTTTCGTTTCATCCTCACGCGTTTGAATATGATAGGCTCTTCGAATATCATATGGGATGAAACTGAAATCTTTTCCAGCCCCAGGTACTACTCCTTCTTCTACATTCAAAATTAGCAGATTATCGAAATCGAGCAAACGTGTTTCCAATACTCCAATAAGCTGCACTTCCTCAATGGGCTCGCCATGGAAAGGCAGGTTGACACTATCCATTGCTCTACGGATGAGCGCATGAAGCGTATGGAGAGAACAGTCTTGGGGCAACACATCTTCACTGATGATATGTCCAAATCGCTGAAGCAGAATGACGGCTTGCGTATAAGCTTCCGCTTGCAGCAAGGCTTGCCAAGTATGCTCCACATCAGAGGGATGTTGCTCAGTTGACTCTTCTTGAGTCGGCGAAAGATATTCTTTTTCCAATTGAGCAATTAAGTAATCAATGGATTCGCTCAACGAAAGATGCTTATCCTCTACCTCCTCGCAAGCACGTAACACTAACGGATAAATGGGCGTACTCTTGAGGGGATACCCTTTCGTGATATTCACCCCCTTGAGGTTAGCTGGAAGGGTGTAAAGAAGCGACTCCAGCATCGACTCGTCAGTAATCACAACAGCAGTACGTTTTCCCGTCTGCACATGCTCGCTCAACCATTGTCCAGCATACTGCACTTGCGCATTGGCTGAAGTGGTAGCAATAGCAGTAATGGGGGCGGAAGCGCTATCAATAACTCGTTCGGGAACATCAAAGCTATCCTTATCGCTATCATTGGCTTTATCTGCACCTGCAGCCGCGAAAGCAGAAACTGAATCATTCCTCATTTCTGCTTTTCCAAGACTGCGTAAGCGGTCAATCAACTCTTGTTCTGCAGGCATCAGATAGTGAAACCCTACAAAAATATACGTGCGATCTTCAAGCCGCTGAAGCGTAATATCCCAATGGTCAAGAATGTCGCGCAAACAAGCACCTCTTGTACCAAGATGGGCTTCCGACTGCTCCTGTGTAAAATCCCGATAAATATTCGGCAGGTTTGACCATAAATCCATGAAATATTTCCGCATCGATTCGTTGTTGCAAGGAAGATTCACGAGTTGCTGCAATGCTTCGAGTTGGTCATTGTCCAATGGTTCATTATCCAACACTTGTGCTTCTGCAAGGTTACTGATCACTTTCTCAGGATCCGCAAGCGTTGACTCGATATTGCTGAAATCCTGCAAGAGTTGACGTCCCCAACCATAGAAAGCATCCAGGGGCATGGTGCTGCCCGTGTATGTGCAATAGATTCGATGCAGTCGGCAGACTGCACGCAATTCGTCGTGAGGTGTAAACGATGAGAGATCCTCGATGAGTTGGTCTATCGTGAGCATACGCGGAAGCACAACCGGATGCTGAACCCCATCGCGCTGAAGCGCTTTTGAAAAATACATGCGCATATAAAGTCCTGCTCGCTGCATTGGAAAAACGAGCGTATAGTTCTTTATTTGATTCCAACCCTTATCAATCAGATATTGGGCGAGTTCTGAGAGAAACGGTTTCATTTTACTTCCTCCAATTTGTTGGTAAATCCATACCATAAATAGCCACGTACATCAGCATATCCCATCGCACGCATAATCTCCATATAAGCTTGTACTTGCTCCGCATATTCGCGTTTGGGCGAGCCGAACTTATAGTCAAGCACAATAGCTTCATTACCGCGAATCATCACTCTATCCATTCTTCGCTGGCGCACCTCTGTACCATCAGGCGATAGCGTAAGTATTGTATCTTCGCGCATCAATTGCCAACTTCCATCGAACCATTCGCTCGCCATAGGATGAGACATCATCCGGTCAAGAATGGATTGAATACGCTTCTTGACGCCCATACTGGGGATCTGTCCGCGCAAGTGAAAAGCATCCACTACCCTATCGGCATCTGCTTTCATCCGAATCTTTTCCATGATGGCATGACACAGATTTCCGAATTCCGCACTATGTGTTT
This sequence comes from Bacteroidales bacterium, assembly GCA_022784645.1. Taxonomy (GTDB): domain Bacteria; phylum Bacteroidota; class Bacteroidia; order Bacteroidales; family Paludibacteraceae; genus Colicola. Next base: position 26,334 of record JALFZG010000088.1, on the reverse strand, counting down.
GTTCCTCTTCTTTCTCGCTTTTTCCATCACTGCCGCGGGCTATTTCCTTTTGACTGAGGAGCATTTCCCTTGCTTCCATCGACTGTCGAAATTCAATCAACGAATCAGTAGAACGATATCGATAGTCATCTGCAGGGAAAGCGAGTTCCGCATGCGAGAAGTCCAGCGGTTTATCCACCGGCTGCATGGCCGATTCTTTATTTGGAATAACTCGTTTTCCACAAGTCATATTCTTCCCATGAACAGCCATAAGCAAGTTTCCTACAGAGGACGCCTTCTCTATGGATTTCACCTCTTTTCCTGAAGTTGGAATACTGATGAAGAGGTTGTCTTCCGCACGTGTACAAGCCACATATAGCAGATTTAGCGCATCTACTCGAAGCTTTTGCTTCTCTATTTCGTGAGCTTCTTCATACCCTGCAAGAACCATATCGTCTTTATATTCTACTGGCATCATCACATCCTTATCCGGAAGCACATCTTCCGTTGGGCACCATAGGAGGTTCTTTTTGCCTTTTTCCTCAAGTTTCCAATCGCAGAAGGGGATAAACACGTTCTTCGCTTGAAGCCCCTTTGCCGTATGGATGGTCATGATGCGAATATCATCAGAGTCAGCAGAAGGGATGGTGTCCTTATGCATTTTATCATCATAATATTGCAAAAAGGCCTTCGTATCGGATCCGTGCGAACCAATATACGAGCGTATCTTGTCGCGAAAACAATTAAGATACGCAATGTCGGGACCGACATATTGACCATTATCATCACATAAAAAAATGCGAGTAATATGTTCAACAAGGTCGGTAAGCGGCAATCGGCTACTCAGTTTACTGATTGACGAATAGCGGTCGGGATAATTGGTGTAAAGGAAAAATGCCGCCACTTCATCTTTCTGAAGCAACCATTTCAAACCGGCTATGATCGTATTTACGGCCTTTGAAGCATCAAGGCGGAAACTCGTATTTGATACAATCTTTCCCGCTTTATTCAAGAATGGGAATAACGGATCTTTCTTGAGCTCATCAAACACGTTGATTATCCGTTCACCATCTTTTTTGCTTCGGATTAGGATCATCATGTCGCGTTTTTGGTAACCAGCAGCGAGCAGTTCTTCGATCTGAACAAACATATCATAAAGCAGATTGACTTTTCCGTCATCCTCTTCGTTCTGCTTCACAAAACTGCACAAGCGTACAAAGCCGCCCGAATTCGAAGATTTATAAAACGCATTCAGCAGCCCTTCCGAATAACCTTCATCATACATTTGCCGAATGGATTCATCCGGTTCGTTCTGGATAATTGCTTTAAATGTTTCCAAGTTAAAATGTACAATCTCCTCTCGGCTGCGGAAATTCATTTTTAAAGCATTATTGTTATAATACGAACCAAGCTCTGGGTCGGTCTCAAGGCCGTTCATAATTTCGTAATTGCCACTTCTCCATCGATAGATGCTCTGCTTCGTATCGCCTACAATCAGGGCAGTGCCACCAGATGACAGAATCTCTTGAATAAGCAATTTAAAATTGCTCCATTGCAATGTGCTCGTATCTTGAAACTCATCGAGCATGATATGATGATAGCGGATACCTGCTTTAAGAAGAACAAACTCAGCATCATACTCCTTGAGAGATTTCATCAACTTATAAGCTGTTTCAGCCAAGAGAATCGTGTTCGATTCGCGAAGATTGGATTGGATTTTATCCACAACGTACCCAGCAAGCATGAGGTCATTGATATATTTGGTCCTCACCAATGCTTTGTTAGCAAGCCGTTCTATGGTAGGCAGGTTTTCGTTGATTTCGCTGATGGCATTATATAAGATTGTGCAATCTTGAGCAGTTAGATTCTTTAGTTTCTCTAGCGATTGAAAGCGATTTAAATCAGTGCTTCCGAGAGGAGAAAATTTGCCTTTCCCGTGTAGATAAATATCATTCATCCTATTGAAAAAAGCGTTGTAATTCTTTGCACCTATGCAATCTTTAAGCTGTTCTTGATAAGGTCTAATGCGTTCAAAAAGCGCATTAAACGTAGTAAACGTTTTGGATTTTCGATAATCGAGCATGCTCGCTTTATATTTCATCAAATCTTTGGCATATTCAGGATGTTCCCTACCGCAGATAATAAGCTGATCGCCCTGCACTTGCACGCTCTCTTTATATACCTCTTTCACCATCCGAATAAGTGACGGACGAAGATCCCATTTATCTTCGTTGGCCAATCGTTCTTTCAAGCAGTTCACAACTGCATTTCTCACATCTTCATCCCTCGAACTCTCCTCAGAAAGTACTTGGTCGGTAGCCGATGATACCACACTGTCAAGATCCAACTCTATACCATAACCGGCAGCGATACCAAGAGCACTGGCCAAACCGGAAAACAAGGTCTGCAAAAACGAATCAATAGTCGTAATATGCATATTATCGAAATCCGCAAGAATATCCTTCACGAGCTGTTTGGCTCGCTGCTGATATTGCTCAGTGCTCAATTCGGCCAATCCGCGCAACCTGCTCACTTCCTTCACCTTATTCAGAAAGCCTTGCACTGAAGCTGATTCAGGCATAGTGGCTATATCTTGAAGGTAACCAATGATTCGCTCTTTCATTTCTGCTGTAGCCTTGTTGGTAAAGGTCACAGCAAGAATCTGCTTATGTTCCACACCACTCATCAAAAGAGCGATATAATGAGCCGCAAGCGTAAATGTTTTGCCAGTACCGGCTGATGCCTTGGTTACATACATAGGATTATTCATTCGTTTTCTACCATTTCTGCCTCCTCGAATTTTTTCCTTACGGAAGGACTATTTCGAGTCAAACGCTTAATTGTGAGTTGCTCTGCTTTATCATTGGCCAAACGGAGATTATTCTCCGATCCCTGAAGGGCTTCTTTGATTTTCTGTAAATGTGCTATCGACTTATCTATCTCATCTATAGCAGCTTGAAACTTCTCTGCTGCCAATCTATAATTTCTTCCAAATTTTTCTTTGAAATCCTTCAGTTCGTTCTCGAAATTGGTCACATCTGTGGACTGCTGTTGAGCAATAATGAGCTGCTTCTTGTAGTCAAGCGATTTGCGAGACGTTTGGCGGAGAAGGTTAATAATTGGGATGAAGAATTGCGGACGAATCACGTACATTTTTTCATACCGATGCGATACATCTACTATACCACCATTATATAGTTCGCTTTCCGGTTCAAGCAGCGAAACGAGTACCGCAAACTCGCAGTTCTTTTTCCTTCTATCTTCATCAAGTTTTTTGAAGAAATCCTCGTTTTTATGCTTTGTAGCCGTTTCATCAGCCTCATTTTTCATCTCAAACATGATGCTTAAATACTCTATTCCATCCTCATAATCACGGAAAATAAAATCACCTTTTGAACCTTGAGATGCATCGTTATCTTTCTCAAAATACGCATTGGGGAGGGCCGAACGCAACGTCAAATTATAGAGGTTAGAGCAATGAAGCTCCAAGCTCTCACCTATCATCTTGGTTGATTGCCGAAGTTTGAAATCCTTCAATCGTTGCACTTCTTCTTCCGCATTTTTTAGCGATAACTTATATTGTTCTTCTAACTGTTTTTGGCGCAACAATGCAGCCTGCGCATCGAGATTAGCCTGAGCCTTAAGGGCGGCAATCTCTCGATCCTTCTCTGCTATCAGTTCGGTCTTCTCTCGCTCCTTCTCAGCAAGCATCACCGATTTCTCACGTTCCTTCTCAGCTAATATAACCGATTTCTCGCTACGTTCACGAAGGACTTCAGCATTGGCTCTGCTCTTCAAATCAGAGAGTTCAGCTTCTTTCTTGGCCACTGCTTCGCTTACTGCTGCCTGCTGAAGCTGATGAGCTTGCTTCAGTTGCTCACGAATAATCATGAGCTCATTTTCTTTCTCAGAGAGCAACTGCTGATGAGTGGCCTCTGAGCGGACACGTTCTGTTTCTTGACGAGCTTCAAGTTGACTTTTAAGAGTCTTTTCTCTGCGAGACAACTCTTCATTAAACTCTTGATTGCGAATTTGCTGAACGATAGACGCATAATCGGCTTCATCTACGGTAAATGCAGTACCGCATTTGGGGCATACAATTTCTTTCATGGGGTATGATTGTAATTATCTTTTCGTTTTTTGAAAATATCGAGGAGTTATTTTTGTAACAAACGTGCAAGTGCGAACGAAGCACGCATACGATATCACTATATCGACTGCAAAAGTACATAAAAAAAACGATAAATGCAAATTTTTTGAAAGAAAAATGCATACTCTATTATCTATCGCTTTTTTTCAAGCTTCTTTGCCTGAATATGTCAATATGGCATTCTCCTGTCTCTTTGTCTGCTTTACTCCAAATCTCTTTGTATTTTCACCTCTTTGACTCTTCTTCCTTTTGTTGCGCCTGATAAAATAAGACGGCCCGCCTCCCGGCGAGCCGAATCACAATAGGAAAACACTAAAAATTATAATATTATAATAACACAAATTCACATATTCAAATGCACTTATTACATTTCAAATTGCGTGCCAAAACGTACAGAAACAAGTATCAATTTTAAAAAAAATCGAAAAAAACATGATTTTTCCTAAAAAATTTCCTTTTTTGTGCTTTTTTATACTAAAAAATTTGGTTATGTCGAAAAAATGTAGTAATTTTGCAAACCGAAATGAGAAGTCAATCATTTTGTATTGTTTCGGGATTTAGTTCAGCCCGGTTAGAATGCCTGCTTTGGGAGCAGGAGGTCGTGAGTTCGAATCTCGCAATCCCGACAAAAAGAGTCACCACTGAGGTGACTCTTTTTTTGTTTGATTATTTCAATCTCAAGAAACCAATACCAAATCGCTTTACAGCTGCTCGTTCCAACTCTTCTCTTACGCTGGGATCAGCAATGCGAATGAGTTCTCGTGCTCGCTCTGCCAATGGCAATCCCTTGAGGAAAGCAATACCATGTTCTGTAACGATATATTGCGCTTGGAAACGGGTGGTCACAACGCCAGCTCCAGGAGCCAGGTTGGCTACAATCTTGCTCTGCCCTTTATTGGTCATCGAAGGTAGAGCTATAAAGCACTTGCCCCCCTCACTCAAGCTGGCACCATACATGAAATCATGCTGACCGCCTACACCCGAGATGATGCGTTCACCAATGGAATCTGCACAAATCTGCCCCGTAAGATCCACTTCGATAGCAGAATTGATAGCCATGGCTTTCGGATTCTGACGAATGATAAACGGATCATTCGTCCAAGCTACATCACGAATCACAAAATCCGGATTTCCATCAATATAATCATATAGCTGACGGCTGCCAAGCACAAGGCTACCTACGCTCTTTCCCGGTAGAATCTTCTTGAGCGAGTTGTCGATGATGCCTTTCTGAATCAACGGCAAAACACCATCTGTAATAGCCTCCGTATGCAAGCCTAAATGCTTATGGTTACTGAGCGCATTGATTACAGCATTCGGAATACCACCTACACCAATCTGGAGTGTTGCCCCATCAGGAATCTCAGCAGCGATATAATTACCAATCTTCGTTTCGAGAGCAGTAGGAGTAGGAGTAGGCACTTCTACGATGGGCTCATCTACCCGACACATAGCCGAAATCTTCGACACGTGAATCACCGGGTCTCCAAACGTACGAGGCATATATTTGTTTACCTGCGCGATAATCGTCTTGGAGCATTCTGCACCAGAGAATGCAATATCAGCAGAAATACCAAACGAACAATAGCCTTCATCGTCAGGTTCTGACACATTTAAGAATGTAACATCTACTGGCACAATACCGCTTCTGAACAAGCCCGGCACCTCCCCCAAGAAACATGGAATCGTATCTGCCGTACCCTCTTTCATAGCATTGCGCAAGCAGTTAGGTACAAAAATATTGAGCGCACGGAAAGAGTCGATGTACTCCTTCTTAGCATAAGGTGCATCTTCAGCTGCAATGCCAAAACCGGAAATGATTTTTACATCGCGCAATTCATGAGCTCTGCGAGTAAGTGCGCGGAGAAGTTCCTGCGGGATAGAAGTGCTACCCTGCACCACTATTGTATCACCGGATTTCACCAAACGCACAGCCTCATCAGGACTTACATAATGAAGGTCATTCATGGCGGTAATCTTTATAATCTTCGTTGAACTTTCTTAATCGCTCCTCAAGCACCTCGAACTGATCATCACGAATAGCACTCGCGCAACCGCGCATACCCTCTCTGAGGGCACCCGTTGAACTGAGCGTGATAGCCGATACCCCGTAATAGATGAGTTTATTGAGCAACTGCTCGCCCGTCCAATCGCGATAACCGAACGTAAAGAAGAAGCCGTCACCTACCGTCTGCTCGTCAGCATCTTTGTCATATACAATATGGAACCCATTGCGGAGCATAATCTCCTTAATCTTATGCGCGCGCCTTGCGTACTCACGCGCGTTATCTACGTAATTGAGTTCCCCCTTACATGCAGCCTCAAAGAGGGCTGCCATTGCATACTGAACGGAGTGTGCCGTTCCCGATGAGAGGGCATATAGCGTTTGGTAGATGAGTGTTCGCATAAACTGGCCATCGTTGTGATAGCGCTCCGTAAGAGCTGGGAAATGACGCTTGGCGAGTTCGGGTGATACGGCTATTATAGCAGCTCGTTCGCCTGCATAACTAAAGATCTTGGAGCAACTGATCAGGTGTACGCAATTGCGCGTATAATGCCCCACGGATGGTTGATAAGGAGCTTGATAAGGCTTGCCTCTATTCGGATCGCGGAAGTCCATATTCAGATAAGCCGAGTCTTCTATTACGATAGCATCATACCTGTCAGCCAACTGACCAATCATGCGCAATTCATCTTCTGACAAGCACATCCAGCTCGGGTTGTTGGGGTTAGAGAATAGGATAGCGCCAATGCGACCATTGCGCAGTTTGGATTCAAGTGCATCACGCAAGGCTTCTCCACGGTAATCGCCTATCTCGAGCGTTTCCACATTCAGCCCTATCACGCGACATTGCTGCTTCTGAACCGGGAAACAAGGGTCAATAAAAAGGATCGTATCTTTATCTTTGCGCAATTGGTGAATGAGCGTATCGAGCGCAAAGCAACCTTGCATACTGCCAACACATGGCACGATGCAATCTTCGGGAATTTCGAGGTTAAAGAACGCCTTTATAAACTCCGAAGCCCAATAGCGAAGCGGATCAATACCTACGATAATAGGATACTGATTGGCCACCCCAGACTCAAGCGCACGAATCTGCGCCTTTACGCCTATCTCCGATGCGGGAAGCCCCGGATTACCGAGCTCCATGTGGATATACTCACATGAGGCACGTTTTTCGATTTCTTTGACTACACCTACCATCTGACGGATTGTAGCCTGACCGAGCTCATGAGCATCCATCAGACCAAAATCCATACAGGTGCGGTCAACCAATTGTTTATCAAGAGGAAAATTCATGATTATGGTTGTTTTAGTGATGGAAACAAAGCCCCACCTTTACATTTGCTTTAAGCTGTGAGCATAACCAGCTTCTACAGCGGCTACGTTGCTCTCCACCACGGCTTCACCCTTGCGAGCAAACACGCGGCGAACGCCATCAATCATCTTATCGTGATCAATATCGAGCATAGGGATAGCAGCTCCAAGAAGCACCATGTTGGCTGCCTGAGCAGGGGCACCCGCCTCTTTGGCAAGCGCTTCTACGTTGAGGGACACCAAGTGACCTACGGCCTTTAAGCGAGCTTGTATAGCCTCCATCTCTGGATAATTGGGGATGTTTACGAACGGATCAGCTGACGTTACCACCCATCCTTCCGGGCTCAAATAATCCACATAACGGAGCGCCTCCATCGGTTCAAGACTGATAATCAAATCAGCTCCACCCTTAGGAATAAGGTCAGAAGCTATCGGGTCTGACGACAAGCGCAGATTACTCTGCACGTCACCACCACGCTGGCTCATTCCGTGAACCTCTGCTTGCTTCAAATACAGGTTTTCTGCCAATGCAGCTTCACCTATTACAGTGGCGATACTCAAAATACCCTGACCGCCAACACCTGCTAATATGATATTCTTTTTCATTTTTTCAGATACATTTTACTTGTTAATACTTGCGGAATCGGGATTCTTATTTGCCAGCCTTAGCAGCCTTAAGATGGCGCTTAAGCGTTTGGATACATTCGCGGCGAGCTATCACTACCGAAGTGCCCGGATAATCAATCTCCTCGCGAAGCGTCTGCTTGATTTCTTCCATGTTCTTAGGCAGCGGAACCACAACGCGAACGTGCTCTGGAGCAACGCCAAGGCCGTAGCAGATCTGCTCCAAGCGGCCGGTACCAGCACTATCTTGACCACCGGTCATACCTGTTGTGAGGTTATCCGAAATAAGCACTACAACGTTGGCATTGGAGTTAACGCAATCGAGCAAACCGGTCATACCGCTATGGGTGAACGTAGAGTCACCAATCACGGCAATCGACGGATGCTGACCTGCATCAGCAGCACCCTTAGCCATCGTTACGGAAGCACCCATCTCTACACATGCGTGAATAGCATGGAAGGGGCTCAATGCACCAAGGGTATAGCAACCGATATCACCGAAGATACGGCTGTCTTCATATTCGCGAGCCACTTCATTGAGCGCTGCATACATATCTCTATGGCCGCAACCTTGACAGAGGGCAGGCGGACGAGACACAACGATATCCTCTTTCTCACGTACAGGCAGTGGTTCCATGCCAAGAGCTGCACGTACACTGTCAGGATTGAGTTCGCCCATGCGAGGCAGATCGCCCGTTAAGCGGCCCTTTACAGCTATCGTAGAAGGAATCATACCGCGGATCATCTCCTCCACTACCGGCTGACCTTCTTCTACTACCAGAACTTCCTCTGCACCATCTGCTACCATCTGCTTAATGAGCGCCTCAGGAAGCGGATATTGCGTAATCTTCAGTACGCTAGCTTCCGGTTCGCCATTCTCCATCAGGTAGTTATAAGCAATACCCGTAGTGATGATCGCCTTCTTCGGATTAGCACCTTTCTTATATACATTATAAGGACTCTTATTGGATTTCTCCGTAAAAACGGGTTGAGCAGCTACCAATTCCGCATAGTTCTGCTTTGCGAATGCTGGAAGAAGAATAAAATGCTTTACGTTCTCTGGCAGCGACATGGCATTCTGCTTAGGAGCTTCGTCTTGTGTACATACAACTGCACGGCTGTGAGCCATACGAGTGGTCACGCGAAGAAGAACAGGCGTATGCAACTCTTCACTGAGCGCAAAAGCAGCTTTCGTCATCTCATAAGCTTCCTGCTGGTTAGAAGGCTCCATCGTAGGAATCATAGCGAACTTACCATAGAAGCGGCTGTCCTGCTCATTCTGACTGGAGTGCATAGATGGGTCATCGGCAGCAAGCACTACCAAACCACCGTTTACGCCAGTTATAGCACTGTTCATAAACGCGTCTGCACACACGTTCATTCCTACATGTTTCATACATACAAGCGCACGCTTACCCATGTAAGCCATACCGAGAGCGGCTTCCATAGCTGTCTTCTCGTTCGTAGCCCACTTGCAGAAAATGCGTTTTTCAGCAGCATCCGGTTCTGCTTTCATCAGTTTAGCCTGCTGCATTTGGATGTACTCGGTAATCTCCGTTGAGGGAGTACCAGGATAGGCATACACACCGCTCAAACCAGCGTCAATGGCGCCTTGAGCTATGGCTTCATCGCCCAATAAAAGATGCTTCATAATCTTTCTGTTTTTGATATTAGATTAATGTAAATTCAGTGTTTGGGGGCAAAGTTACGAAAAAAAAACGATTCAGCCAAATTTTTCATAAAGAAAATGCAGGAATATGTTTAATAACATATTTTAAGAGCTTATAATTCGCATAATACGACAAAACAGCCCTGCTATTCCTCAGAATTAGCAAGGCTGTCGTATCCTTTAAAAAAAGTAGTCTATTATGTTGGAAGTATATTATTTCTGTTCCTTCAGGTCCGTTTTCAATTGGAGCTCATCAAGCTGCACCTGATCGAGCAAACCCGGAGCACCAAGCATCACGTCTCTACCTTGATTGTTCTTCGGGAATGCGATGCAATCACGAATAGAATCAAGACCTGCAAAGAGACTTACAAAACGGTCAAGACCATATGCAAGGCCACCATGAGGAGGTGCACCATACTTAAACGCATTCATCAGGAAGCCGAACTTCGTTTGAGCTTGCTCCGGAGTGAAACCAAGGATCTCAAACACCTTCTGCTGCAGTTGGGCATCGTGAATACGAATCGAACCACCACCTACTTCTACGCCATTGATCACCATATCATACGCATTGGCGCGAACGGCAGCCGGATTCGTATCGAGCAATGGGATATCTTCGGGTTTGGGAGAGGTAAACGGATGGTGCATTGCCATCAGGCGCTGTTCCTCGTCTGACCATTCATACATCGGGAAATCCACTACCCAAAGGCAGCTGAACTGCTGCGGATCGCGGAGCCCCATTCGGCGGCCCATCTCCAAGCGAAGTTCGCAAAGTTGCTTACGCGTCTTCATCGCATCATCGCCCGAGAGAATAAGAATAAGGTCACCTGCTTGAGCATTCATTTTCTCTTTCAAGCCCATCAGCACCTCGGCATTGTAGAACTTATCCACGGATGACTTTACTGAGCCATCCTCATGTACTCGAGCATATACGAGACCCTTGGCGCCAATCTGAGGACGTTTTACGAAATCCGTCAGTTCATCCAGCTGTTTGCGCGTCAATACGGCTTGACCCGAACAGCAAATACCACCAATATAATTTGCCGAATCAAACACCGAGAAACCTTCAGGGAAGAACTGCGGAACGATCTCCTTGGAAGCGTTATCTACGGCCGTAGTCTTGAGTTCTACGAATGCCATACCAAAGCGCGTATCGGGCTTATCCGAACCATAATATTTCATCGCATCTGCCCACGTCATTCTGGGCAACTTTGGGAGATCAATACCCTTTACGGTCTTGAAGAGATGGCGTGACATACCCTCAAACATGTTCAGCACATCCTCCTGCTCCACAAACGACATCTCGCAGTCAATCTGCGTAAACTCCGGCTGGCGATCTGCACGAAGATCCTCATCGCGGAAACATTTTACGATTTGGAAATAGCGGTCAAAACCCGATACCATCAAAAGCTGCTTCAAGATTTGAGGCGATTGCGGAAGAGCATAGAACTGACCGGGATTCATACGTGAAGGCACAACGAAATCACGAGCACCTTCAGGAGTGGAATTCACCAGCACTGGCGTTTCTACCTCAAGAAAACCCTGCTCATCGAGATAACGTCTTACCTCGAAGGCCATCTTATGGCGAAGCTCCAGATTCTTTCTTACCGCATTTCTGCGAAGGTCAAGATAGCGATATTTCATGCGCAAATCATCGCCTCCATCCGTATCGTCTTCAATCGTAAACGGAGGCGTCTGAGCGGCATTCAGCACTACCAACTTCGTTACCTCAATCTCAATATCACCCGTAGGCAACTGAGCATTCTTCGAATACCTTTCGCGTACGATGCCCGTAGCCTGAACCACATATTCGCGGCCAAGTTTATTGGCGATATCAAACATTTCTTTGTTTACGCCCTCGTCAAAAGCGAGTTGCGTGATGCCGTAGCGGTCGCGGAGGTCCACAAACGACATGCCACCCATCTTGCGAATGCGTTGTACCCAACCAGCAAGGGTAACTTCTTTGTTTTGATCGGCGAGTCTCAGTTCGCCGCATGTGACTGTACGATACATATTTCTGTAATTATATTTTGCGTTTTTCCTTTGGCAATTCATGCCATTGCCTCAGCCAAATTTCGGAAGAAGACATACATTCTTTCCGAAACAGCTTGCAAAATTAGTATATTTTTTTCAAATATACAAGCGAGAACGTTATTTTTCGATTATTTTTCAGTAAATTGATACAATCTCACGCTGTATTCGGCTCGATAAACGCGATTTAGGCAATGGTTGAGCATTAGGCGTAACGGAAGAAACATGCTGTGTAGCCCACACCTCAATGGGAATGACCATCTCCTTCGTACCAATCAATTCGGCAGTCGTATGCATATTCTTCTCTGCCGGATATAAATGCCCATCTACGTTGCGATACAACGTGTTCAAATGAATTTCTGCATTGGCTTTCTTCAGCCTAAACTTCGCGATATCGGTCTCGCTCATATTCAGCAAGTTCAGCAGTTCAAGTTCCTCATTTTTGAGCCTGTAACCAAATGGGATATTTACTGCCATAGTCATCTGCTCGGAAAAGCGCAATACACTATATGATTCTGAATCAACGATATAATGCCGCTTGAATTCGTACTTGAATATCCCGAGGAAATTCTTTTTCTCCACATGCGTCAAAACCGTTTCGCTTTCGCTCTCGCGACTTACGGACCAATGCTTGAGATCATTCATGGATTGCTCAAAATCGTAGCGTATATTGCCTACCGACCAAAGCGACTGATGCACCATTACACCAGAATCCACCTCATTCGCCATTTTCCGGAGCTTATCTTCCATCCAATCGCCGGCCAGAATCGTATCGGCTCTGTTTCGGATCGTCTGCTGAAAAAAACGTTTACAATTCTCACCCACAAACTGCACCGAATCCTTGCCCTCACGACCTTCACCGGGAAGATTCACCACTGTTGCAATCATCTGCTCCATTCCCCATGGTTGATTCTCTGACTCCATGCGCACATCACTCACTAATTTTACGCTATATGTCGCATCCGAGAAATCGTATTGCATACGGTTATACACCTTGTACAGCAGTTGGGCCATTGCTTTTCGGCGGTTCTTCTGCTTGGAGGCTTTAGCCATCACCACAGTCTCCTCCAGCTCGATTGGTTGCTCCTTCAATACCACTACAGGCAGGCTGTCAAGAAACATAGCCAGCGGGAGAAGCTGCTTTTGGTAACCTATGAAGGATACCACAAGTTGGTAATAGTCAGGCACTTCGGCTTCAAACGTAAAAACGCCATCATTGTTCGTTGCCGTACCAATCATAGGGTTTTGCTCCAGATAGACCGTAGCAAACCCAATGGGTTCGCCTTGCGAATCCACCACTTTGCCCTTGTATTCCGAAGCCATCAAACTAACGCACACAAGGCTCAATAATATGGTTAAAGCATGATGCCTCATTTTCTCGTTACAGAATCTACATTGGCAATGCTCCTGAGCTTACGTATGAGATTCTCCAATTGGTCGACTGAATCCACCAGTACCGTCAAGTGGCCTTCAAAGTTACCTCCATCTGAATCAATGGAAATACTACGCATCATTACCCCGGCCTCCTTGCTGATAACCGAAGAGATATTGCTCACTATGCCCAGATTGTCTTTGCCAACTACTATGAGCGTTGCAGCATTCACTTTGCCGCCACCCGATCGGCTTGACCAACTGGCCTTCATTTTTCGATAATTGTATCGGCTTTTCAGATAGGCTGCATTGGGGCAGTCTTCTCGATGAATCTTTATGCCGGAAGTAGCACTCACGAAAGCAAAAATAGCATCGCCATAGATAGGGTTGCAGCATTTTGCTGCTTTAAATGCTACATTCCTCAGGGTATCGTCAAGCACCAACTCTTCCTGCTGATGCAGTTCCGCTTGCTGATTCGGATTCTGAACGAATTCGCTCGCAGAAATAGCAGTCGCGTTGCTCTGCGCTTCTGTTTGCGCCTGCTGCATCTGAAGATACTTGTCGCGTATGTCTAAAAGGTCAATTTCACCTTGAGCTATCGCCTGATAGAAATTTGACAACGTCTTGAAACCCAATTGTTTACAGAGATGCATCACATCGGCCTCTTCAAGCGGTAACTTCCAATTCTTGAATCGTCTTTCAAACAATTCCCGACCATCCGCTACATTCTTAAACTCCTGCTCTTTGATCGCCTGACGAATCTTATTGCGTGCTTTGGAAGTCTTTACAATTTTTATCCATGACTCGTTCGGACGTTGGGTAGGAGACTGCAAGATTTCCACCTGATCGCCATTGCGCAACACGTGCTTAATCGGCACGTTCTTCGAGCCAATTTTTCCTCCCACGCAGCGGCAACCCAAATTCGTATGAATACTGAATGCAAAATCGAGTACAGTAGCTCCCTTGGGCAATCGATGGAGGTCTCCATTGGGGGTAAAGACAAACACTTCTTTGTCATACAGATTCAACTTGAAATCTGAAATAGCATCCGCTGCATCCACCTGATCTGACTCCAGCATCTCGCGAACTCCCTTAAGAAATTCATCCATGCCAGATTCTGTCTTACCTCCTTTATATTTCCAATGTGCAGCCACACCCTTCTCGGCAATCTCATCCATGCGCTCCGTACGAATCTGCACCTCCACCCATTTATTATCCGGGCCGAGTACTGTCGTATGAAGGCTCTCATAGCCGTTGGATTTGGGTATTGAAAGCCAGTCTCGCAAGCGCTTCGGATTGGGCTGATACATATCCGTCACCACCGAATATACCTGCCAGCATTCGGCCTTCTCTTTCTCTGGCTCCGAAGCCAAAATAATGCGTATGGCAAAGAGGTCATAGATCTTATCCACACCGCATTGCTGCTTCTGCATCTTGTTGTATATCGAATGAATGGATTTCGTACGACCTTTGATATGAAAACGTAAACCTAGCGAGCGCAATTTCTCCTCCACCGGGCGAATAAAAGCACTTACATACGCATCTCGTTGCTGCTTTTTCTCATTCAGCGCGTGAGCGATATCCTTATAAATAGTATAATTCGTAAACTTGAGCGACAAATCTTCGAGTTCGGTCTTCAGCGCATATAAGCCCAAGCGATGCGCTAATGGAGCATACAGAAATGAAGTTTCCTTTGCTACCTTCCTGCGTTCTTCCGTATCCTCACCCGCATTCAGCGTGCGCATGAGCGCTACTCGCTCTGCAATAATAATAAGCACTACCCGTACGTCCTCTGCAAGCGCGAGAAGCAACTTGCGGAAGTTCTCCGTCTCGAGCGACATGTTTTTCTTATACAACGCATCCACCCGCTTCAAGCCGCTCACAATAGTCCATACGTGTGAGTCAAAAACCTTACATACCTCTTCCTCACTGGCTTCTTTCAGTACGATAGCACTTACCGCTGCGGCACCCAAACCTTCTTCTTTTACCACTATCTCAGCGGTTTGGGTGCGCAATTCGCGCTCGCTGATCGGGAGCTCCGAGAGTTTTTTGGAAAGTAACTGCTCTTGGGCTGCTGAAAATGTTATTTGAAGTTGATTCATCGTGATTGCTTGTTTATAAATATTTGCAAAATTACTGCTTTTTTCGCAATTTTACAAGTATTATACCATATTTTCACCCCTTTATCTGCCTTTTCGTACGATTTTTTATTAAAATAAAAGCAAAAAATTTGCGTATGTAAAAAAAACTTTGTAACTTTGCAGACGATTTTGTGGGCGAGCCTTGCAGACAACACGGCAAAAACCGTACCCAACCTGCATGATTTGCGCATTTTCTTGAAAAATAATTAAAAAATACCATACAAATGAAAACAATTATTCGTATTCTTTTGGGTTGCGCAGTTGCATTCCTTTGCTTCATCTGCGTCAACAGTGTTACTACCCCTATCAAGTTTGAGAAAGTTCGCGCTGAGCGTGAGCCCGCTGTCATCAAGAACCTCGTTGCACTTCGTACGGCTGAAAATGAGTTCCGCATGCAAAACGGACGATTCACCGCTAATCTTGATTCGCTGATTCTCTTCGTGAAGACCGGCACTAAGAAAGAGGTTGTTAAGGAAGGTGCTCTTACCGACAAGCAGCTCGAAGACGGTCTCACCGAGCTCAAAGCCGTTCGCATGATTCAGAAAGCACAGAAAACCGGCAATTGGAAAGAAGTGAAAGAAGCTGGGCTTGAGGGCTTCAAGCGTGATACCATCTCCGCGCCCCTCCTCTCTTCGCTCTACAAGGGTGCTTACGACGAAAAGACCATTGAGGAGATTGTATATGTACCCTACTCCAATGGAAAGAAGTATGAAGTGCTCGTCAACGACAACTATTCTACCGCCCAAGGTATTCGTGTACCGCTCGTAGAAGTACGTGCAGCATTCGATATCTGGATGGCGGATCAAGATGCACAAGAGCTCGTTAACCTCAATGACAAAGAGGAACAACTTGGTCACTTTGCAGGTCTCCGATTTGGTAACATCGATGAGCCTAACAACAACGCTGGCAACTGGGAGTAAGTAATGGCTCAGAATGCTAAAGATGGTTTAAATCAGGAATCCACCTGCTATGCGGGTGGATTTCCTTTGTTATGGAGCGCGTTCGCTCTCGTGCCACAAGCCCTCATTGAAGATGAAAACCCTGATCTCTGGCTCAATTTCCTTAGAGAAAGAGTACCACACGATCAAGTCATCAGCTCTACGACATTTGAGGAACTTGGGCTCGTTTGCTTATACGAAGCAAAAAAAGAGAGAGAACACGTTATTCCTTATATTCTTTCGCGCGCATGTGCGCATGAGATAACCGACAATGCGGTATGCGCTATTAGAGATAGCGATAAGCTTGCGGTGGTATGCTTCATTAACGGACAACTGCACCTTGGAAACATCTACGAAGCTACCACCAAGGAGCAGACACTATATTGGATACTTAAGATTTACGAAGTACTCCAAATTCCCGCATCGGTCACACTCTATTTGCAATGTGGCGAGGCTACCAGGAAATTGATCACCTCACATTTGCATGTTGAACCATTCTAACTACTGATTATGCGAATCATCAGCGGAACATTTAAGGGGCGAAGAATCATGCCTCCTAAAAACATTACAGCTCGACCTACTACCGATTTTGCTAAGGAAAGTCTATTCAATCTCCTTCAGAACCGCATGGATTTTGAGGGAGTGGATATGCTCGACCTTTTTGCAGGTACAGGAAGCATCGGATTGGAGTTTGTATCGAGAGGAGCCAGAGAAGTTACGGCTGTAGAAATGGCTCATACACAGCAGAACTTCATTATTTCTACATGCAAGCTTCTCGGTATTCATAACTTGCAGGTAATCAGAGGAGATGTGTTTCGGTTTATAGCCAATTGCCCTGCCAGATTCGATTTTATTTACGCGGACCCACCTTATCAGCTCGAGCAATTGGCTTCTATTCCCGATCACATTTTCGAGCATAATATGCTTAAGGAGGGTGGACTCTTTGTGCTTGAGCACTCCAAAGCCAATGATTTCTCTGATCATCCCCATTTCCAGGAGCACAGGAAATATGGCAATGTCAATTTTACTTTCTTCCAATAAATCAAACATAACTGACCTTATAGAATATGAAACGCTTTTATTTTCTTCTCATTTCACTTCTTATAATCATCCCCTTGCGTGCGAACGTACAAATTACGCATGCTCAAGGTTGGTTGGAAACCGTTTTTGCAGAATGGAATCCCATGACCAATTATGCCGATTATGCCGTTTACATTAAGCCGGAAGGCGGTTCATATTCTATTGTAGATCAACCACTTATACGCTCGTATGGCAGTTATTGGAGAGTAGATATTCCCGGACTTATTGCAGGTCAGTATCAGATCAAAATTTTGCCCCTCGATTCTGCCGGACAGGAAATTACGGCAGAAGCTGCTGAAACGACTATGCTGAATGTAGTTTCTCACGATAGAAATGGATACGCACACTTCCAATACCCGAATGGTGTAGGTGCGTATCAAAACGATGGTTCGCTCAAGACTGGAGCTAAAGTGCTCTATATCACCAAAAATACTGCCAGTACCATATCAACCAATGTCACCGGTGCTGATAAGAATCCGTGCGTTGGCATGCAATCCATTATTGATGCGTATCAAAAAGGCAAAGAAACGACCCCTATCTGTTTCCGAATCATCGGTACGATTCAGCGCTCCGATCTCGACCATATATCCAGTTCCGCGGAGGGACTGCAAATCAAAGGAAGAAACGCTGATAGCGAACTCCAAATCACCATTGAAGGAATTGGCAACGATGCGACACTGAAGGGCTTTGGAATCCTCGTAAGAAATGCAGCAAGCGTAGAAATACGCAATTTGGGCGTGATGACCGGATTAGACGATGGCATCTCTTTGGACACTGACAACGACCATATTTGGATCCATCATATCGATGTGTTTTATGGACCTAACAAAGGAGGCGATCAAGCCAAAGGTGATGGCGGCATCGACATAAAGGCCAATTCCAAACACGTGACCGTCAGCTATTGCCATTTCTGGGATACTGGTAAATCCTCCATGTGTGGCATGACCTCTGAATCAGGGCCCAATTACATCACCTATCACCATAATTGGTTTGACCATTCTGACAGCCGTCATGCGCGTATCCGCACCATGACCGTACATATGTACAACAACTTCTTCGATGGTATCGCTAAGTATGGCGTTGGAAGCACCATGGGGTCAAGCGTTTTTGTAGAAGCCAACTGCTTCAAAAACTGCCCGCACCCCATGCTCATTTCTAAGCAAGGAACCGACATCCACGATGGCGTAGGTACTTCTGACCAAACCAAAGGAACGTTCTCCGGAGAAGATGGAGGTATCATCAAATCCTTTGGTAATCAGTTCATTGGGAGCTATACATGTGAGCCATATAGCGCTAATCGAACCCAACATTTCGACCGTTATGAAGCCACTTCTCGTAATGAAGAAGTGCCGGCTTCTGTAGTATCGCTCCTTGGTAGTCACACCTACAATAATTTCGATACCGACACTGCACGAATCTACACATACACACCCGATTTGGCCGATAGCGTTCCATCTATTGTAACAGGTCCAAAGGGGGCAGGACGTTGCCAACATGGTGATTTTCAGTTCACCTTTACCGATGCCGATAATGCCGATTATGAGGTAAACACCGCTTTGCGCAATCTCATTGATAACTACACCACCAGCCTTCTCTATGTATCGGGAGAAAGCAATAGCAATCCGGGCGGAAACGATACCATCCCTACGCCCCCTGGTGATTCCACCATCAGTTCAGGAGACTACCTCTGCATCTTTGAGGGTGGCCAACCCAGCTCAAATTTCTATACTATCTCTGGTAACTACAGTTCTTCCAAAGGCACCTTCACGTATCAAGGTGTCACCTACAAGTGGTGTCTTAAGTTGGAGTCAGCAACGTCCGTAAGCTTCACCACTTCCGAGGAGATGACCCTTATACTTGGTTTCGACAAAGCGGCAGCCAACATCAAAATTGATGGCACTAAGCAAGTGGCTACCAATGGCATCATCCAATACACCTTGCCAGCCGGCTCGCATCAGCTCACCAAAGCCGACTCTAACAACCTCTATTACATCAACCTCATCCCCACTTCCAGCCAAACGGACCTCCCCTCCAACTCCGCATCGGATAACACCTCTGTCCGCAAACTCTTCATCAACGGCCAGCTCTACCTCCTCCACCCCTCCGGTGCCATCTACTCCCCAACCGGCCTCCGCCTCCGCTAAAGAGCAGGCTAGAAGCCTGCGGCGTTCCATAAGCCCTTCGGGCAGTTCCAAGAGCGCTTGCGCGCGTTCCAGATGGTTTCAGAGGGCTTCAGCAGGGCTCCATTTGCACTAAAGAGCGGGCTAGAAGCCTGCGGCGTTCCAAGAGTCCCCATCGAGCTCCGCTCGAAGGGGCTTCGTATTGTTTATTGGTAGGAGATAGTATCTCCGTCCTCAACCTCAGGGGAGCGCAAAATCTCGGGGCCCCCAAAGAGCTTCGCTCGAATGGGGAGAGCGGAGGCCTTGGTCGCCCGCTGATTAAGTGGAGCGGCAATCAGCCTTGCGACCCAAGTGCCGAACGCGAAGTTCGTTGGTAGCGGATAGTATCCGCGTCCCTCCCTCCTTGGGGCGTATCGTTCACTTAGCCGCGGATACTATCCGCGTCCCCTCCCCGTCTGGAATGCCGCCTTCTTAAGGCGTCTATCTCCCTCCTCCCTCCCTTGCAGGAGCTTCAGCTCCGGGAGCCGGAGGGGGATGCGGGGAGAGCCGAAGAGGGTCTACGAGAGTCGGAGAGGGGTTCTGAGAGTTGGAGAGAGGATAGACCGGTCTCCAGAAATCCCTTGAAGTTCTCTGCAGCCATAAGAGCTTTATCTCGAGCATCCAACTTTAGGTAGGAGCGACAAGTGCGTTCGGAGGAGTGACCCGTCACTGCTATAATTGAGGCCAAACCAACACCTGCGGCATAGGCGTTCGTTGCAAAGCTTCGGCGAGCCGTATGCGTTGAGATCATATCGCAAAAGCGCAGAGAGGGCTTTTTCGTTTCGCTTGATGAATCAAACACCGCCAACTGTTGCCATCCTAACATCTCGCCAAGAAGACGAAGATGGTGGATGATTGTGTGGAGTTTTATGTAGGGTAAACGGCCTTCATACTTGTCCAATATTGCCTTCACCCGGTTATCCAGTGGGATAAATACCACTTTCTGGGTCTTCTGTTGTACCAAACGAATAAACTCCTGACCATTCAGCACCACGATCATCTTCGAATTAATCCGCCTATAGTCAGAATAACGTTGTCCTGTCAGGCAACCCACGATGAATACATCCCTGGAATAGTTGAGATACCGCAGCAGAGTATTACTGACCTCTGTATATGGTTGACCCGTTTTCCGTTTGACTTGATGTTTTTTCAAATGCCCTTCTACTGCCTCTTTCGTAGATAAATCCAAGTTTTGCATGGCATCTATCTGCTCTGGACGGAGGATAATTTCATCCACTTCTTCCTTGCAAGGAACAAACTGAGGGTTCTGAAAATCTGTGCATTGCGTCTTATTCTCCTGATACGCCACTTGCATCACAGTGCGGATACTGCCCATGCGCGTATTGATGGTGTTGGGCTTGAAGCCATTGTCGCGCATGAACTTGATAAACTTTCGCTGAAACTGCATCGTTACGTCATCTAATCGAATGCGCTCTTGAGTCTGTTCCTCATATCGCTTCAGCGTTGAGAGTAGCGCTCTGAGAATCTTCAGATAACCCTCGCTTACCAATTTTGAATGGCGCTGTTTGGTGCGCGCCCCAGTCTCATGATCGATGATGTACTGAGCTAGGTAATCCACCAGATAATTCTCGTTTTGATGCATCGATAGCATTACGGTAGTGTGGCTGATGGTGGCGTATACTATCTGGTGAACAATCGATTTGGCGGTCTGAGGGTCAAACGAACCTTCAAACTGGTGCTTTATCTGCATCATCATCGAGGCAAAGTCGCAATAACTGATTCCCATGCTTCGCATCATCATATTGGGAGTGTACTGAAGCGAACGATATTTTTTCCATTCGGATTCTTTAATCATTATTCTGAGGCTGATTTTATATATTTTCCCCTCATGTCTTACTCGAGCTCTTACGCTTCCATACTCTTCGTATCCTTTCTTTGATGACTTAATAAAAACAAAGTCCATAATGCAAATGTTTTAAATAATTACCTACTCCATACCTGATTCCCCTCAGCGACTTGGAGCGAGCGCCTGAGGGCCTGTGAGTACTATTCACACAGATTCGCCTGCAAAATTAAGCATTTATCTTTATTTATGCAAATATCTCCTTCTTTTTTCATCAAAAATTTGGTCTAATAAAAAAATTGTATTATCTTTGCAGCGGCTTTCTTTTTGGGGACTTATAATAGACCCATATATGCCTATTATGAAGCATCTGGCTTACATATTCGTTTTCCTGCTGAGTATCGGTTTTGGCGTTTGCGATCGTCAGCAGCATTCCGCTGACATTGTGCCCGCAGAGTCTGCGGATTGCTATCTGTCTGAGCCCGATACACAATTGCCGTGTGGACTAGTAGGACAAAACTTATACAGCCTGCAGAGCGGTTTGGTAGAATCGGCTACTCCTACACATTTCAGTACCAATGCGAATCGGCCTTCCTTCGGCAAAAACAGAAGCCGAACGGCTTTCTTGCGCATGATGCTTCATCATTACCAACCTTTTTATATCCTTTTCCGCGGTAAGGTTCGGATGGAATCCGCACCTTTCGCCACCTACCCTTGCAAGGCATACTTTGTTTATGCACTGCAGCGTTTGTTGTGTTAGTTGCTCATCACTATTTGTTTTCTGAGTATTAACCAACACATTTTCCCGAATTATGTTATCCTTTTTATCTCATCCTATTATCATAGGATGCACATTAGTCGTAGGGCTGGTGCTGCTTCTTAAAGGAGCAGATTGGCTCGTATGCGGAGCATCCAACCTTGCTAAAAAGCTGCAAGTCAACGACTTAATTATCGGTATGACTATTGTTGCTTTTGGCACATCTATGCCCGAATTTGTGGTAAATATCGTGTCGGTAGCCAATCATTCTACCGATTTGGCTATCACCAATATCCTCGGCTCCAACATCATCAACACCTTAGTCATTGTTGGCATTTCTGCACTCATATACCCTTGCATCGTTCAGAAAAGTCTCTTACGTCTGGACTTGCCCCTGAATATTGCAGCAGGTTTGATGGTGCTTTGTTGTGTGCTCTTCGGCATACCATTTCCCTCTGATTTTCAAGGTATATCGCGCTTCGATGGCATACTGCTGTTGCTCGTTTTTGCTGTTTTCCTTTATTTTAACCTCCGATCGGTTAGCAAGCAACCAGCCAATTCTACCCCACCCTCCGTATCTATCAGAAAGAGCATCATGTGGATTGTCATTGGGCTGATATGTCTGGTGCTGGGAGGAATGATGATTGTGAAAAGCGCTACTATTATTGCGCAACGATTGGGAGTGGCAGAAGCCATCATCGGACTCACTATCGTGGCCTTGGGGACCTCCTTACCCGAACTGGCCACTTCTGCTGTTGCGGCTTTTAAACACAATAGCAATATTGCTATTGGCAATGTGGTGGGGAGCAACATCTTTAATGTGTTTTTCATACTCGGAGCCAGTGCCATCATCCGACCTTTGCCTGCTTATTCGGGCTTGATATCTGACGCCCTGCTTACGGCTGTAAGCGCCACTTGTATGTGGGTACTGGCCGTATGCAATAAGCAGCATATGATTCATCGCTGGGGTGGCATCATCTTGCTGCTCATCTATGCAGCTTATCTCTATTATCGTATTTGTGGGATCTAATCGAATCCACCATTATTCACTAATCAACTAATATTTTGACTATGTCAACTATTCCACAAACGCTGAAAGAAATTGTCAGCACCAACAATAACATCACCTCTTCTGCCACCTTTTTTGGTCTCATCACCCGCTTGATGTATCAGCCTACCGAAAGCCGCTTGAGATTCGTAGATCGATATTACGGGCCCAACCTTTGCGAACCGCTCCTGCATATACTTTCGCTGAGCGACCAATCATTGGAGAAGCAAATCGTCCATAAAAGTCATTATGAGCAGAACTGCAACGGCAAGATGCTCCTGGAGTGTTGTGTTTCGGATGATAAAGAGTTCGTAGCCATGCGTCTTTGCGAGTTTGATAAGATTGATTACCTTCCCATCACTGAAGTGCGTTTCCTGCAAGGCTCCCTCGCCAAACAAGTCGCCCATTTCTTCGACCTCTAATCCCCCTCCCCATCAGTTCCTCCCCTTCCGACCTGCCGCCTCCATAGGCGGCAGGTCTCTTTCTACCTCTCCCATTTGCCCCAAAAATCTCGCCCTCCCATCGGGGCCCCCATCGATGCCTTCGTCTCTCTGCTCGAATGGGGAGCGCTAAATATCGGGGCCTCCGAAAATCTCTGATTTTTGGGGAGAGCGGAGGCCAAGTGCCGACAATATTGGGGCCCCCAAAGAGCTTCGCTCGAATGGGGAGCGCGGAATCGGAAGTCGGCCCAACTGCAGCGGAGCTGCAGGTCATTCCGACCTTCCTGATGAACGCGACTCGCCCACACTCTGCCCGCAGCCTTTTTCCCGCAGAGATCTCGAAATCGCTTTGCGAATTTGGAGATTGCACCCGCCCGTTCGCCCTTCGCTTTTAAGGCGGTACTTTTTCGGTATAACGTGCCCAAGGGGGGCATAAGCGCTTACGCGCGTTAGCCCTAAAGAGGCTGTTCCATAAGCGCTTACGCGCGTTCCAAGTAGCACTAAAGGGCTGTTCCATATGCGCTTACGCGCGTTCCAGTTAGCCCTAAAGGGCTGTTTACCGAATGTGAGGAAAATATTCGTGCAATTCGTGCAATAGCCACTTGGCGCGTGTTCAAGAAAATAATAAACGACCACTAATCTCTCGAATCTAACGAATATAGTTTAGGATTTTCCTCAGGATTTTAGTTCGGATTTCGAGCGAAGCGATCCTTCTATTAATTGCTTCATAAAGCGAGGCATTAAGTGTTCTTGACTTTCGGCTGCATTCGGGATAGTAAGCTAGCTTCCTCTCCTCTCATTTGCACGAAAGTTCGAGCGCATTTTGGTTAGGATTTTAGTTTAAGATTTCCGCTCACCGCTCATCGCTCACAGCTCAGCAATCTGACATCTGCAGTCTGTAAGAACTGTAATAAAGAACGCGCACACGACATCTTTCCCACTCCCTCACTGCGAAAAATTGCAGTTTTTTAATAATTTGTTTGGTGGAGTCGGAAAAAAGATGTAATTTTGCAGCGAAAAATTCACGGATATATCATAAGTTCGTGAAAAAATAAAACTGATTATCTTATGGAAAGCGTTGAGAATCAGATATTAAGATCATTGAAGAAATGCGGAAGGGGAACGGTGTTTTTTGCTGACCGTTTCGCACGACTTGGAAATGCTGACAGGCTGCATAAAGCGATGGAACTGCTGACAAAGAGAGGTGACATCATACGTGTGGCCCGAGGTATATATTGTTACCCGAAAATAGACAAGCTCTATGGACTTGGAGTCATCCCGCCTTCTGTGGATGACATTGCAGCCGCTATTGCCAAAAGAGACAGAGCAAGAATCGCACCTACAGCTTTTCATGCGCAGAACCTGCTTGGGATGAGCCAGCAGGTAGTGATGAATTACCTGTATCTGACCGATGGCAGTGCGAGGACACTGAAGTTGGAGAATGGCAGCGAGATAAAATTCAAGCATACTGCCCCTAAGAATCTGGCATATACCAACCGTCTGGCGATGCTCATCACATTTGCCCTTAAGGATTATGGAGCAGATGGAGTTACTGACGAACACCGCAGGCGAATCAAGGAACTGCTGCCAAACGAGAAGCGTGAGGATATAGAGCGCGATTATGCGTTAATGCCTGACTGGATCAGGGAAATAGTGAAGAAGTGCTATGAAGAACTTTCTGAAAGCTGACAGTCAGGTCAGAAGGATGCTACTGTCGCAGGCAGCTGAAAAGATAGGCCTGAGTGCAAAGAGCGTGGAGAAGGACTTGTGGGTAACGCAGGTGCTTCATGCTCTGTTTTCGCTCGACATAAGCGACAGACTGATATTCAAGGGCGGCACTTCGCTTTCGAAGGCATGGGGATTAATTGACCGCTTTTCAGAGGATATTGACTTGGCAATTGACCCTATGTTTCTCGGTGCGCCGGATGGTGATCCCACTAAGAAGCAGATAAAGAAGCTGAGGAGGGCAAGTTCGCTCTATGTGGCTGAAGTGTTGGCAGAAAAGCTTCGCATGCGTTTTTCGGAATTGGGGTTAGATGAATGGCTTTCGGTAGAGGCTCAGCCGAATGGAGAGGGTGACAACACCTATCCGGAGCCAAGGCAAATATATGTGCGATATAAATCGTTGTATGCCGATGATTTGCAGTATCTGCTTCCAATGATCGTGCTTGAGGTCAGTGCACGTTCGCTGATGGAGCCCGTGGCAGAGGCTGAAATTTCTTCATTGGCTTCGAAATACTATCCTATCAAGGACCTCGCTCCCACACCAGTGACTACGGCTGTGGCAGGAAAGACGATGGTGGAGAAGATGTTTTTGCTGCATGAGCTGTTCTCAGTTGAGGGACACGGAATGAAGGCAGATCGCAAGTCGCGCCACCTGTATGACTTGTACAAGATGATGGTTCATCCGTTTGCAGAGGAAGCTTTGCGTGATGATGCGCTATGGGAGTCGATACGCCACCATCGGGAGATTTACACTTCGGTGAGCGGTATGGACTATACTCCTGATGTACGCAAACGTATGGTGCTGGTACCCAGGGCAGACATCATGGAGAACTGGAGACGCGACTACGAGAACATGCGCGAAGCGATGATCTATGGCGCGAAGCCAACTTGGGAGCAACTCATAGATGCAATGGAAAGGCTACAGAAGAGAGTAAGGAATCTATGAAATCCATTCGTTAAATAGTCGATACTGAAATTTAGTATAAATAATTGGTTATCAATAAAATAATTGCGATTTTTCTTGCATATGTCCACAATTTTATGTAACTTTGCACTCGAAAATCTTGCAGACAATCCAATTTCGTATGATAGGAAAATCGCC
>JALFZG010000036.1 GCA_022784645.1 Bacteroidales bacterium | reverse complement strand
TCTCCGCAGCTATCTCTGCTTGGATCGCCACCGAGAAGGCGAAGTCCGCTCCGAGCGATGAGTACCAGAAGGTGAAGCTCGCCTTCGACCGCCAGACTCGTTACTCCACTCTCCGTGGTATGATGATGGCGAAGGGTATGTACAAGGTGGTTGATGGTGCGGTAGTGGTTGACCCCAACGCCAACACCTCTTTCGCCTCTGTCAGCGGCACCGTACAGCTCCCTGATGGCTCTGCTAATGCCCCGGCAGGCGGCAGCGGCTCAACTTCGGGCTCGCAGACTCCTTCGGGTGGCTCTAACTCCGGCAGCGGCAGCAGCGGTGATGACGGCGGATTCGAGTAATCTGTAAAACGAACACGCGCCCTACGGGCTATCTCTCGAATCTAACGAATGCGAAGGAAAATTATTCGTGCAATTCGTGCAATTCGTGTTCAAAAAAAATCACTCTTTTACAGGCAATCAAATACAATTCGTGTTCAATAAAATATTCGTGTAATAGCCAAAGGCGCGAGAGATAGCCCGTAGGGCGCGTGTTCAAAAAGACACAGTATTTTTCACAAAAAGTTCACAAAGTTCACAAAGTTCACACATTTTAGAGTAACCTGTCTACTTGTGCGGAAAAAAAGGATGCTATTTCTGCAAAAAAACTCCCTGCCGGTGGGGCAGGGAGTGGGGGCATTACTCAGCGGAGAAGTCATCTTTACCAACTCCACAAAGCGGACATTCAAAATCTTCGGGAACTTCTTCCCAGGGCGTGCCAGCCGGAATACCAGCCTCAGGTACACCTACGGCGGGATCATACACCCAACCGCATACATCGCATACGTACTTCTTCATGTTCAATAATTTTAATGGAGCATGCTGCTCCGGGTTATTCATTTCTATCTTTTTCGCTCAATCGAGCATGCAAAGGTACGAAGATTTTTTGGAATATGCAAAAGAAATTTAATTTTTTTGCAATTTTAATAAAAAAACGAGTACCGCTGTTCCCTTGTGGAATGAAAGGTACGAAGAATTTTTGAAATGTGCAAATATAAAGAACAACGAGCAAGCTCTATTTCTCAAAATTATTCAAAATTATTTTTTCTTCGTGTATTGTTTATTGGTAGCGAATATTATTCGCGTCATGGTAGAACAATACGAGCTCGCGAGATATAAATGACTTCAGGCATTACAGTTTCTTGAGGTCGAGTTCGCGGGCGAAGGAGCGGACGTACTGCTGCAGCATGGCGATGGCTTTAGCATTGTCACCACCATTGGGGATGATGATATCCGCATACTGCTTCGTGGGCTCGATATATTGGTCGTGCATCGGCTTGAGCACGTTGCGGTATTTATCCACAAGAATATCAAACTGCTGGTCGCGCTCGGCGATATCTCGTACGAACACGCGCAACATTCGTTCGTCGGCTGGCGTATCCACGAAGATCTTCAAGTCCATCAAATCGCGCATGTCCTTGTCGTAAAGCGCCATGATGCCTTCCACGATAATCACGTCTTTGGGTTCGATATGAATGGTCTCCTTCAGGCGCGTATTGATGATATACGAATAGACGGGTTGCTCGATGGCACGCCCTTCTTTCAAGTCGTTGATTTGCTTCACGAAAAGCGGCCACTCAAAAGCATCGGGGTGGTCGAAATTGGTTTTCCGGCGGTCCTCCAAAGGGATATGGCTCTGATCTTTATAATACGAATCTTGCGGAATAATCGCAACACTGCATTCGGGCAGCGCCTCTACGATTTTTCTTACTACGGTTGTTTTTCCCGAACCGGTTCCACCGGCAATGCCAATAATTGTCATGATATATGCGATTTAATGAATGAGTATTTTCCTTAATAACAGTTTAAACAGCCCGAAGGCAAAGAGGGCCGTCAGCGCGCCAATCAGCAAGCCCACGATGATGTCGGAAGGGTAGTGCACACCGAGGTAGATCCGACTGATGCAGTTGGGCAACACATAAATGAGGAGCAATGCTATACCTCCGCCATTGATGAACGGACGCAGGGTGGTGCGGCCCACTGAGCGATACCGATGAACGCCACAAAGCAGCCAGACGATCAGGGTGACGGCCATCGTGTTTGCCGCATGAGAAGACGGGAATCCGTATGTCCCTCCTCGATAGTTATTCACGATATGCAGCATGCCGTCCAGTGCGGGTTCGTGCGTGGGACGCAAGCGTCCTACCCATGGTTTGAGGATGCCTGAACTGATGTAATCAGCCAGCCCCACCGCCATCGCGATGGCCACGAGCGCTCCGATGAGAGGCAGCCACGAGCGGAACGAATTGCCCTTCGAATAATCCGTAAGGTTTTGCCCTCGGTAGAGCCAAACGATGGCGATGAGGAGCAGCGCGTAGATGGTCAACCAAAGGGCGTTGTTAGGCAGGCTGAACCACCACATGAGCTTATCGAGTGCCGGCGTATGGGCACCATTGAGCGCGAGGAGAATTTGTATATCCACAACCTATCAGATTTGCTCCAGAGCCGACTGACGAATCCAGCCGATATTATTACCTACGTGGATTTCGCACCATTCGCCTACGCGGTCACCAATATGCACTTTCGTGCCCTCGTGGAGCACAAAAAGGTCGGTACCGGACTTATCCGGCGATGATTTGGCATTTACCACTCCCTGCATGATGATCGCCTCTTCCTTAACCATATCGCGATGGTGGAGCGAGAGTCCGCACCAGAGGGCGATAAGCGAGATGCAGAAAGCCGCCACGCCCGTGTAGAAAGCCGTTTTGCGGAGGACCGTCTGACGCATGAAAGCGAAGATGAACATCCCAACAAGGCAAAGTACGAAGAGCACTACCGACCAAAGCAGCCACGTCTCTTCATTCAACCAACCGCGCACCGTCTGCGCCCATTGGAGGAGGAAAAACGGCTGATGATCCTCTATATTATCGATGATGCGCGCCTCAGCAAACTGGAGGTTATGCTTGGCATCTTGCTGACGTGGGTCGAGCCGCAGGCAACGCTCGTAAGCGAGGATAGCGCGTGCGTTTTCGCCTGTTTTGAAATACGCATTCCCCAAATTATAGAGCACTTCAGCGCGCGCCTCTGCTCGTACTGCAGGGTCTTGAAGCAAGTTCTCATAACAGATGATGGCTTCTTCGTATTGGCCGTCAGCGTAATGCTGATTGGCTGTTTCCCAAGCCGTTTGCGCAGAGAGGCTGATGCTCACCAGCGCGAGCATACATATATGGATAAGCTTGATTGCAATGTGTTTCATATCGATTTATAATTTAGCATCTTCGAGTGCGTTGATGAGTGATTCGGTAGCGCTGTAGAGGTCCTGCATGGAGCCGGCAGCAGAGGGTGCATAGCGTGCGAACTCGGCAGTGGAGAGCACTTCGCGCACCTGCTTAATAAGCGCTTCGGCAGTGCCTTTGGCGCGGAGGATCTCAGCGATATTATCCTTATTGAGTTCGGCCGTAGGAATGCTGAGTCGGTCAGAGAGGTATGTCCATGCAGCACGCTCGATTTCCTCATAGAAAGCGGCATTGGATTCGCTCATCAGTTTCTTGGCTTTCTTTAGGCGTTTCTGCGCCACCTTACCGGCTTTCTTATAGCGCACGCGGCTCTCGTCAGCGTTTTCGCGGATACGTTTGCGGAAGACAACGAAGAGGAGTGCAGCGAGGAGGGTAGGCACGAGGTAAAGGAGCCACCAGAGCCCGGTGAAGCCGCTCAGAAGGGGCTCGCGTACGGCTGGCAATGCGGTGGTGTGGATATAGCGGATGTCGGTGCCAAGCTGACGAATATCCTCTTTGTCAACGAAGGTGTTGACCACTGTCTGTTGCGATTGATCGGCTGCATCACGCGCTACATGAACCGTATATTCGGGCGTTTGAAGCACGCGGTATTCGTCGGCTTGCGTATCGTAATACGAGAAGCTGATGGGCGGGATGGTATAATCGCCAGCTGCTCGCGCAATAGCCAGATACTCAATGGATTTGGTGCCGCTTACGCCTGCTGTGGTGCTCTTGAAATTGTTTTGCACCTTCGGGTCGTACACCTCAAATCCTTCGGGCCAATCCACTGCGGGTGTCTTTACAAGTTTCATATTGCCTGTACCTTGAATAGTAAGGCGGATGGTGACGGCATCGTTGGTGGTGATATCCTGACTGGAGATAGACGATTGGATGCTGAACTGACCTACACCGCTGGAGAAGCCCGCGGGTT
The DNA here is from genome assembly GCA_022784645.1 of Bacteroidales bacterium. GTDB lineage: Bacteria > Bacteroidota > Bacteroidia > Bacteroidales > Paludibacteraceae > Colicola. Next base: position 55,654 of record JALFZG010000036.1, on the reverse strand, counting down.
TGCCGCTCGGAAGGCTGCTCACATGGATTGTTGTACCCGGCGCATTGAGCGTTTTGGTGACATTGGTATAGGAACCATAGAATTCCTCGAAGAGGGAACGCACATTCGCGCGATTCTGCACGCGGAGCACGGCCTCAAACGATGCCGGCTCGATTTTCACTTCGCCTGCACGCTGGGGATACAGCAGCGTCTGATAGATAACAGCCGTATTATAGTTGCGCCCATTGTAATGCTCGAGGTTGGTCTGAATCTCGCCCTGCTCAAGGTCCTGCTTCAAGAAGCCCTTGAATTCCGGAATCTGGGTGTTGTTCGTGAATTGTGCCAGATCAACGCCTGCCCAATAAATCTTATATTGGAGCAAGATGCACTCCTGCTCCTTCACCTTGGTCTTGCTTACGATGGTTTTCATGAAGATGTTCTCTCCCGAAACCGCGCTACCGCTATTGGAACTTTTGGAACTAGCTTTAGCGTTGGAACTATTGGAACCACTTCTACTCGCATCAGCATGCTCTTCTTCATCCGGTGGTAAGACCGTGATTTTCAATCCATTGCTTCTATACTGCTCTCCACTCACCATGATGGTAGCAGGGGCAATGCTGAATGTGCCTTCTTTCTGCGCCATTATGGTGTAGGTGAAGGTCAGATTGATGGCAGAGCTGCGTTTCCCGTTTACGAAAGAAGTGCTGGATGATTGGCTGGTATAAGGCCCTGCCAACACATCGAAATCCACAAACTCGGGCGCACGAAAATTTTTTGCGCGCTGGTTGACGCTGTAGCTGATTTGGAAGGGTTTACCGAGCACTACCTGTTTTGGGGCGTTGGCTTGGAAAACGACATCATCAGCCCATGCGCTCATGGCTCCAATGAGGAGCACCAAAAACAATCCTATTATTTTATATCGTTTCATCATAGCGTAATTTACCAATCTTTATCTGTGCGGAATTTGGAGTTCAGCATTTGCTGCTGCTTGGCTTTCTCTTGCGTCTCTTGTTCGTCTTGCTGCAACGCTTGCAGAATCTGCTCAGCTTGCTCGCGGTCCATATCGTTGGGATTCGGCTGCTGCTGTTGCTGCTGATCCTCTTGCTGTTCCTGCTCTTGATTTTCGTCTTGCTGCTCTTGGTTTTGCTGCTGATCTTGCTGTTGCTGCTGCTGATCTTGCTGTTGTTGATCTTGCTGCTGCTGTTGTTGATCTTGCTGCTGCTGTTGCTGTTGCTGCTGCTGAAGCATGGAAAGCGCCTTGACGAGGTTATAGCGCGTCTCATCGTCTTTAGGGTTGGCTATCATACTCTGCTTGAAGGCTTCTACGGCTTTGCCGTATTCCTCCTGCAGGTAGAGCGCGTTGCCCATGTTGTGATATACTTGAGCCAATTTCTTCTTATCCCCCTCCGAGTATTTACCCTCTTCTGGCTGAATGAACTGGGCCGCACGCTGCCATTCATTGAGCGCCTCTGCGTATTTCTCTTGGCGGAACAGCGCATCGCCAAGATTGAAGTGTGCCTCAAACGAGTCGGCGTTTTTCTCCAACCCTTTACGATATTCCACCTCAGCTTCGGCGTATTTTTCCTTGTTATATTCTTTGTTGCCTTTCCATACGCTCGAAAACTCCTGCTGCGCCATCATGGGCAACGCAAGCGTCAGAGCAAGAAGGCTGAAAACGATTTTTCTCATGTTATTTATCTCCAAAAAGATTGATTCTGCTGATGGATTTATTCTTTCTGCTGAAAATGAAGAAGTCGATTACGAGCAGGAGAAGCGCGATAAAAATGAAGGATTGATACTGCTCGTTGTAATCCGAATAAACCTTCGTCTCGATCTCCTGTTTGCCGAGCTTGTCGATCTCTTTCTCGAGCGCACGAGTGGCGGTATTGGAGTTGTCTGCACGTACATACATGCCTCCTCCTGCTGCTGCCACTTCTTGACACATGTCCTCGCTCAGTCGGCTTACAACAACCGTTCCTTGTCTGTCTTTCTTAAAGCCTCCACGTCCGTCAGGAATAGGGCTTCCCTCGGGTTTACCTATACCTACCACAAACACGTGGATGCCTTTCTCTTTCGCCATTTTGGCGGCTTCCTGCGCATTATCTTCGTGGTTTTCACCATCCGTAATGAGGATGATAGCGCGGCTTTTTTCCGTATCTTCCGTACCGAAAGCGCTCACGCAAGTGGTGATGGCTTTGCCGATGGCCGTACCCTGAGCGGGGATGATGTCTGGCGTGATGCTCTGCAGATACATTTTGGCGCTCACATAATCGCAAGTGATAGGGATTTGCGTAAACGCATCGCCTGCAAAAACGACCAAGCCGAGCTTATCGTCCACCATCTGGTCAACAAGTTTGGATAGCATCTGTTTGGCGCGCTCGAGGCGGTTGGGCGCTACGTCCTCCGCGAGCATGGAGTTGGATATATCCAAAGCGATCATTACCTCTATACCCTGCCTTTTCACCGTCTGCTCTTTGGTGCCGTATTGCGGGCGCGCGATGCCTATTATAAGGAGGGATAGGGCTATGAGCATCAGTGCGAATTTCACGTGCGGGCGGATTCTCGATGCATTCGGCATGAGTTCTACCATGAGCTCAGGGTCACCAAAAAGTTGCAGTTGTTGGCGTTTTCTGCGCGTAATCCAAATATGTAGAGCTACCAGCACGGGAATGGCCAGCAGCAACCATAAGAATTCGATATGTGCGAATCTAAACATGTCTGATATTAATTAGTGATAGTACGAAGTACAACGAATCGGAGCAGCAACTCCAGCAGGAGGCAGCAAATAGCCGCCCAAAGGAAAGGTGCGAAGTTCTCACTTCGTTTGCTGTATTCGCGTACGCGAATCTTGGTTTTTTCGAGCTGATCAATTTCTTGATACACGCGCTTGAGGGTAGCATTATCGGTGGCGCGGAAATACTCGCCTCCCGTTGTTTGAGCAATCTGACGAAGCGTACCCTCATCAAACTGGCCGGAGGTGGTGGTGTATTGTATGCCGATAGGCGTCTGATATGGCACGCGAGCCTCCCCCTTGGAGCCTACGCCAATGGCATACACTCTGATGCCAAACGTTTTAGCAATCTCCGCTGCCGTGATAGGATCGATATCGCCGCAGTTGTTGGAGCCATCCGTTAAAAGAATCACCACCTTCGATTTGGTGGGGCTGTCTTTCATGCGGTTGACGGCATTCGCCAAACCCAATCCGATAGCCGTTCCATCATCAATCATGCCGAAGCGCACGGACTGAAAGAGGTTGATGAGCACGGCATGGTCAGTAGTGAGCGGGCATTGCGTAAAACTCTCGCCGGCAAACACTACCAAACCGATATTGTCGTTTGGACGGTCGTTGACAAACTCTGTGGCCACTTGTTTGGCGGCTTCCAATCGGTTCGGACGGAGATCCTCAGCCAGCATGGTGCCGGAGATATCGATAGCCATCATGATATCAATACCCTCTGTTGATTCCTTGCTCCAGCGGTTGGACAACTGCGGACGCGCAAGGCAGATTGTGAGCAATACGATAGCTGCGCAGCGAAGTACAAACGGCACATGAAGCAGGTAGATGCGGGCCGACTTGGGTTGCTTCTTCAGACTATGAGTATCCGAGAGCTGCAAGCTGGCATCGCTCTTATGCAATTCCCATATGTACCAAAACACAATCGGTACAAGAAGGAGTAATAAAAATAAATATCCGGGTGATGCAAAAGTCATAACGTAATATTCTTACGAAAGCGCTGATTATACTTAGGATGATTTCATTCCACCATTGAATGAAAAAGGTAGGGTTTTAGTTTGCGAATACGTTTTTTTAATCAACCTTATTAAACTCTTCGCTATCCACATCCATCATTGGAGCATATTTTTCTTTTTCTTCTTCAGTGATAACGGGCTTCGTTTCATTTACAAACTGATAGGCAGCAAGGAGGGCTGTCTCGTTTTCGTCAGGAGTGGGTTGCCACTTGGCGAACTTCACAAGGTCAGCGAGCTGGAGCATCTTACGCAGTTTCTCGTAGAGCTCTTTCTGATCAGCCGCAGTGAGTACGGGCTTGATGGCTGAGAGTGTCTCGTCCGATGTTTTTTCGGTTGAGCGAATCTCGTAGCGACGGCCGATGTACTCACGGATGACGAACGTGAGCTCGGAGAAATAGCGTTTATGTTCGCCTGTCAGCCATACTTTCTCCTGCTTGATCTTATCGAGTTTCTCAAGCGCCACTTCATCACACGGACGGAGCAGTTCGGGATTGATAACCACCTGTTTCTGCTGCATGCGTTTATCCCACCAGCGGTAGAGGAAATATGCGGCAACGCCTAAGCCTGCAATGAGTAATCCGAGCAGCACCCATCGAATGATACCCCACCACCAAATCTTGGGTTTCATCACCTGTTTGATGTCGGTGATAGCCATCGTAGAATCCATCGAGGCTTTATCAAATGGCATGATGACGTTTACGCTAAGCGAGTTGGAGCGGATGGTATCGCCGTTTACCACGAACGGTAGCGGTTCGATATAGAGCAAGGTGTCTTTGAAGGAAGTAAGCACGAGGTCTTGGCGGTAGGTGGTGCGACCATCTTTCTCCAGAATCGTGTCGATGCTTGTACGTTCCACTACGGCCATTTCCTGACCGAGTGCCTTCTCAATGGTAGGAAAGAGCACTTGTTCGTTTTGGCTGGTAGTGGCGCTCAAATGCAGGGTCGTTTGGTCGCCAATCATCAGCGTTGTGCTGTCTATTTGCGCGCTGACTACCACGCTCATTAATATCGCAAATAATGTATTCAAAACAAGAAAGAATTATGTTGGTTAACGAAAGCTGGTTTCTGATAACAAGTCATCTAAACAGTCTCATGAGTCCTTTAACGTAGTCATTATCAGTGCGGATGCTGATATTGCGCGTGCCGGTCTTGGTGAAGAGCGAGTCAAGCGCTTGCTGATTCATATGCCACGTTTTGGCATACGATTCTGTAACACGTTTATCAGAAGTATCTATCCAAATACGTTCGCCCGTTTCCGCATCTTTGAGTTTAAGAAGCCCAATATTGGGCAGCTCAGCATCGCGGCGGTCGTAGATTTGAATCGCGTTCAGATCGTGCTTATTTCCGGCAATCAGCAGCGGTTTGCAGCCGCTTTTAGTGGAAGCCGTCTGGAGCATGGAGTCATCTTGAAAATCGGAGATAACAAACGCTGTGCAACGACGTTTTTGGGCATTGGTGAAGTACTGCAATGCGAGTTGAATATCAGTTTTCTGCGAACTGGGTTGAAAACTGATTAGTTCGCGAATGATATGCAGCACATGCGTTTTGCCCTTTTTCGGGGGAATATATTTCTCAATCTTATCAGAGAAGAATATCACGCCCACTTTATCGTTGTTCTCGATAGTGGAGAAAGCGAGTGTAGCGGCTACCTCGGTGATCATATCGCGCTTCATTTGCGATTGGCTACCGAAATTGCGGCTGCCCGACACATCTACGAGCAGCATCACGGTCAGTTCGCGTTCTTCTTCAAAAACCTTGATATAAGGCCTTGAAAGACGAGCAGTCACGTTCCAATCGATACTGCGCACATCGTCACCAGGCTGGTATTCGCGCACCTCGCTGAACGACATACCGCGGCCTTTAAACTGACTGTGGTATTCGCCTGCGAAGATGTTTTTTGACAGCCCTCGCGTCTTGATTTCAATCTTACGAACTTTTTGAAGTAATTCTTCTGATGTCATAATGTGTACAGCTCAGCTGCTAAAAGGAATTATGGTACTTGAACCTTGTTGAGAATCTCAGTGATGATATCTTCTTGGGTCATATTGTTGGCCTCTGCTTCATAGGTGAGACCGATGCGATGACGGAGTACATCGTAACATACAGCGCGCACATCTTCAGGCACTACATAGCCTCTACGATGGATGAAAGCATACGCTCTGGCTGCCAACGCGAGATTGATGCTCGCACGAGGACTGCCGCCAAAGCTGATCATTTGTTTCAGCTCCTCCATTCCATAATTTTCGGGGAAACGGGTTGCGAATACAATGTCAACGATATATTTTTCAATCTTCTCATCGATATACACTTGGCGAACAACTTCGCGGGCCTTAATAATATCCTCCGTAGAGAGAATAGGAAGCACTGGCTTCTTCTCGCCCATGATATTCTGGCGGATAATCTGCTGCTCTTCTTCTTTCTTGGGGTAGCTGATAACAACCTTGAGCATGAATCGGTCGGTCTGCGCTTCGGGAAGCGGGTAGGTTCCTTCCTGCTCGATGGGGTTCTGGGTTGCCAATACGAGGAAGGGAGCTGCGAGTTTGTGCGTCTCATCACCTATCGTCACTTGGCGCTCCTGCATGGCTTCGAGCAATGCGGATTGCACCTTGGCGGGAGCACGGTTAATCTCATCCGCAAGTACGAAATTCGCGAAGATAGGGCCTTTCTTTACGCGGAATTCCTCGCTCTTTTGGCTAAAGATCTGCGTACCGATAACATCGGCTGGGAGCAAGTCGGGGGTAAACTGAATACGGCTGAAATCAGCTTTGATAAGGTCGCTCAACGTTTTGATAGCTAGCGTTTTTGCCAAACCCGGTACACCTTCCAGCAGGATATGACCGTCAGCCAGCAAGCCTATCAAGAGGCTCTCTACCAAATGTTTTTGTCCAACGATGGTTTGGTTCATGCCCATGCTCAGGGCGTCAACAAACGAACTCTCGCGCTCAATACGCTCTTGAAGTTCGCGAATGTCAATAGGATTACTCATTTTTTATATTACTTTTATATTATTCTCATCTATGGTGCGGAAAACGCACTCTCACGCGTAATAATTAACAAAAAGTATGCCATAAGCCGCATAATATCGAATTATCTTATGAAAATATAGTGCTTTTCCTGAAAAATTTGGCGGTTTCATTTTTTTTTACTACCTTTGCAAATCAATTTAGGAAGTAGCACTTGCATGAAGGTTAGATTATCAAGATTTCTTTTATTATTTTGGCTCCTAATGGCGCCTGCATGTGTTGTATCAATGCACGCTCGACGCAGTGTTTCGCAGAGCAATTCTACAGCCATGGCACCGAACGTTACACTCCATCTTCGTCCGATGGTGTTGTACTCGGATATGGACGTGTGGGATGAGATGAAGAATCCCGAATTTAAGGCAAGCGATATTGGATGGGGGGGAATGGGAGAACTTTCATATTCGCACCCTATATATAGAAATTTACTCGTGCGCGCGAATTTGGGCGGGGGATATTTTCAAGGCGATGCTACTATTATGAAAAACGAACACAAAGGCAAGTATCGAAGCTATTTCGGCGAGTTGGGTGCAGGTGTTGAATATGTCCCTTTTCGGAATGCAGGTTTCTATACGTTTTTGGGAGTAGGATTTTATGTAGGCTATTTCTCAATCTATAAGTATGATCAGAATCTACAAATGCAATCCTCTAATGCAACCAATTCTATGCAATTTTTGCCTTTCTTGCCGATAGAAATAGGCTATAAATTCTCGGTAGCTAGCAGGTTTGATTTGGGACTTGCACTTTTTACACATGTAGGTTTGGTGGATACAGATAAGATTAGTTTGGATGGCTATGGTCATAATACGTATAAGCAATCCCAATTCTCAGATGGCTATATCGGAGTCTCGATTGATTTAGCCTTCCATACGGGCAAAGCTTCGCGCTACATTAAGAGTAAATATCATCGCAACAGTCGTAAATGCCACTGCTATCCTTGGTAAACGCTTAGTTTTAACTATTCAATCCTTAAAAAGTATTTTCAAAAATAGCATTGCTCTCTTTAGTAAATGAGCATATAAAAAGCTGCCGGACAATCGTCTGGCAGCTTTTTTGCAAGTCTTTATAAATTGCAGCTTTTTTTAGCAGCTATTTATTGAAATAGACGTAATTTCATTTACTTATTCAAGCGAGCGTAGATAGCTTCAGATGCAGCTTCGTAACCGGGCTTATGAAGCAATGCGAACATATTCTTCTTGTAAGCTTCTACACCGGGCTGATTAAACGGATTCACGCCGAGCATATAGCCGGAGATACCGCATGCACGCTCGAAGAAATAGATGAACTGGCCGAGGTTGTATTCGTCGATTTTCTCAAAGCTTAAGTGGATATTCGGAACACCGCCGTCAACGTGCGCAAGTTGGGTACCGAGTTCGGCCATCTTATTGACTTCATCTACGCGTTTTCCTGCAAGGAAATTCAAACCATCGAGATTCTCTTCGTCCATCGGCACGATAACCGTCTTATTGGATTTCTCGATAGAAACGACCGTCTCGAAGATGGTGCGTTCGCCCTCTTGAATCCACTGACCCATCGAATGGAGGTCGGTAGTGAAATCCACCGAAGCAGGATAAATACCCCTGTGGTCTTTACCCTCTGATTCGCCAAAGAGCTGCTTCCACCACTCCATGAAATAATGGAGTTTGGGATTGAAGTTAACGAGAATTTCAATCTTCTTGCCATACTGGTAGAGTACGTTGCGAATAGCAGCATACTGCGCTGCGGGATTCTGTTCGTATGGAACCTCTACGCCAGTAGCCTTCTCCATATCCTGGGCTCCGCGAACGAGCGCCTTGATATCATGACCTGCACAAGCAATAGCCAAGAGGCCAACGGGGGTGAGCACTGAGAAGCGGCCGCCTACGTTGTCAGGAATAACGAACGTCTTGTAACCCTCTTTGGTTGCGAGTTTGCGCGCTGCACCTTTCTCTTTGTCTGTAACGGCTACAATCAAATCTTTGGCAGCAGCTTTGCCTACTTGCTTCTCAAGCATGGTCTTGAGCAGACGGAATGCGAGTGCCGTTTCGGTCGTTGTGCCGGATTTGGAGATATTGATAATGCCGAAGGTCTTGCCATCGAGCAACTCCATCAAATCAGCTAAGTAGTCTTCGCCAATATTGTTGCCGGCATACACGATGCGAGGATTATTGCCGTTGAGGCCGAAAGCGTGGTCGAGTGCTTCGTTTACCGCACGCGGGCCAAGATACGAACCACCGATGCCTGCTACCACGATAATCTCAGCTTTCTCGCGGAGGATATTGGCCGAAGCTTGTACTTCGTCGAGGAAAGCCTCGGTGATAGAGGATGGGAGGTGTACCCAACCGAGGAAATCACTTCCGGCACCTAGTCCGGACTCAAGAAGTTGATTGGCTGCAGCCGTCTGCTCAGCTGCGGCTGCGAGGCAGCCTGACGGTACGAACGAGGCTGCGTTCTGAATGGAAAGTTTCATATTCTAAAAAATTACTTCAGTTTTTGCCTAATGTTTGTTGCTTAATCTTTTCGAAAGTGAATGTTACTTCAGTTTTTGCGTAAGGGTATGGATTTCGAGTGTAGGAGATGCGTGACGATAGAGGACATTGTACATTGCTTCGGTGATTGGCAAATCCACGTGGTAGCGTTGATTGAGGTCGTGAATGCACTTGGTGCCGTAATAGCCTTCTGCTACCATCTCCATCTCCAACTGTGCGGTCTTGACGCTATAGCCACGGCCGATCATATTGCCAAACTGGCGGTTGCGGGAGAATTGCGAATAAGCTGTCACGAGCAAATCGCCCAAATAAGCAGAATCCGACACATGTCGATCTTGCGGATTCACCGCCCCAATGAGTCGCTTCATCTCCTGAATAGCATTGCTGATTAATACGGCTTGGAAATTGTCGCCATACTTGAGTGCATAACACATGCCGGCAGCAATAGCAAACACGTTTTTCATCACAGATGAATACTCAAGTCCCATTACATCAGTAGATGGCGTAGTATGCACGTATTGCGTTGAGAAAAGCTGGCACATGTCACTGGCTCTTTCCCCGTTTGTGCACCCAATCGTGAGATAGGAGAGGCGCTCCATTGCCACTTCCTCTGCATGACATGGGCCCGCAATCATGCCGAGCTGATCGTTAGGCACCTCGTAGCGCACATGAAGGTATTCCGTTACATCCATATTCTCATCAGGCACCATACCCTTGATGGCGCTGATAATGTATTTTCTGCGGATGCTCCTACGTAGTTTCTTCAGGTGGAGCTTGAGAAATGGAGAAGGCACTGCAAGAATGAGCACATCGCTGTTGGCTACCACTTCGTTGATATCGTTAGAGAAATGAATTCGGCTGACATCAAATTTGATAGCACTCAAGTAATGTGGGTTTTTGCCTGTGGCGGCAAACGCAGAAGTCTGCTCAGGTTTGCGCATGTACCAATTGATGCTCTCAACGTTGTTCATTACAATCTTTGCCAACGCTGTAGCCCAACTGCCACCGCCAAGCACCGCTACCTTCTTTTTCGTAAAATCCAATTTCATGATGTATTATTGCTGAACTTCCGGCTTCATTGTCGGGAAGAGAAGTACTTCCTGAATGGTAGACTGACCGGTCATGAACATCGTGAGGCGGTCAATACCGATACCAATACCCGAGGTGGTAGGCATACCATATTCGAGTGCGCGCATGAAATCGTGGTCGATAATCATCGCCTCGTCGTCGCCCTTATCGGCCAGCTTCATCTGATCCACAAAGCGGTTGTACTGATCGATGGGGTCGTTGAGCTCGGAATAGGCATTCGCAAGCTCTTTGCCGTTGACCATCAGCTCAAAACGCTCAGTCAAACCAGGCTTATCGCGGTGCATCTTCGTAAGCGGCGACATCTCCACTGGGTAGTCAGTAATGAACGTAGGCTGAATAAACGTACCCTCGCAGGTCTCGCCGAAGATCTCATCAATGAGCTTACCTTTGCCCATCGATTCTTCTACTTCTACGCCCACTTTCTTAGCCACTTCGCGGATCTCCTCTTCCGTCATATTGCTGAGGTCGAAGCCGGTCTTCTCTTTGATGGCATCGAGGATAGGCAGACGGCGATACGGTGCCTTGAAATCCACCTCATTTTCGCCGATCTTCACCTTGGTGGTGCCGTTTACGGCGATGGCAATCTGCTCAAGGAGATTTTCCGTAAAACGCATCATCCAGTTATAGTCTTTATACTGAACGTAGAGCTCCATGCAGGTGAACTCGGGGTTGTGGTTGCGGTCCATCCCCTCGTTGCGGAAATTGCGTCCGATCTCATATACACCCTCAAAACCGCCTACAATCAAGCGCTTGAGGTAGAGCTCGGTAGCAATACGCAGATACATATCGGTGTCGAGCGTGTTGTGGTGGGTGATAAACGGACGAGCACTTGCACCACCTGCAATCTGCTGCAGGATAGGCGTCTCTACCTCGGTATATCCTGCTTCGTCGAAGATGCGACGCATGGTGCGGAGGATGGTAGCACGTTTGAGGAAAGTGTCCTTCACGCCCTCGTTGACAACCAAATCCACATAGCGTTGACGATAGCGCTGCTCGGGGTCGTTGAAACCATCATACGCTACACCATCTTTATACTTCACGATTGGAAGCGGACGGAGCGACTTAGCGAGAATAGTGAGCTTCTTGGCATGTACAGAAATCTCGCCCATCTGGGTGCGGAAAACAAAACCTTCGATACCGATGATATCGCCGATATCGAGCAGTTTCTTGAATACCACGTTATACATTTGCTGCTCAGCCGTGGTGGGCGTCTGACCTTCGGGTGTAGGTGCTTGAATATCATCGCGGCTCACATACACCTGAATGCGGCCCTTAGAGTCTTGAAGCTCAATAAACGAAGCCTTACCCATGATACGCTTGCTCATGAGACGGCCTGCAATACGAATAGTATCGCCTGTATACCACTTACCCTCTTCGCGCGTTGTCGGCGCCTGCATTACACCATTCTCATCGGTGGGAAGATCGATAAAATTTGCCTTGATTTCTACTGAATGACCCGTCACTTCATATTCCGCTGCGGGATAGGGATCGATGCCCAAATCGCGCATGGCTTGAAGCGAGCCGCGTCGTACTTGTTCTTGTTCTGAAAGTTCCATATCTTTACTGATTTATATTCTGAATAATGCGGAATTGTGGAAAAAACGATGCCACAACCGTTATGATGAAAACACGATACACGAATTTGGGTGCAAAGATACAAAAATATTTTGACATAGCCAAATCTGCGCGTTATTTTCTTGATTTTTGCTTAAAAAGCGGAAGGCGCTGTGAAAGAATGCGCCAGCTGCTTAATGGCAAAACATGAAGCCTACATACAACCGTGGACCACTCGGGGTGAGGAAATGCTGCTGATGTACGGCTATCATGTAATCGAGTTTGAATATCAGATGAATGCGTTGCGTAAGCGCATATTCGAGAGCCATATAGGGATCGAAAACGAAAAACGATTTCTTTGCAAAACTGGACGAATGAATGGGCGTTTCGGCTTGCGGATTACTTGCTGCTGTTGCCCCTTCGCGAGCTTGCGGAAAGTCTTGAAATGCAGCGAAATAGGCTGCCTGCTCATCTGGATTAAACACATGCAAACTGCGTTGTGCACCGCCGCCAAGCGTTCCTCCGGCCATCAACTGCAATCGATTGAACGTAGTGTAGTAGCCGCAGAGGATACCTCCCCATCCGGTTCTGATATTCGATTCTTTGCCCTGTCGATTGAGCGGCATCGTGGATACATATCCTTCCGTGCCAATGTGCATGTGCTCCAAGAGATGGAAGCGGAGTTGGCCGCCAATACCATAGGTGAGGCTGTGGAGCATCTTTTCTTCGCCGGCTTCGTCTAAAAAGCCGCACCCTTTGCCGCCCTGATAGCCAATATGTAGCATCATGCCGCCAGAAAAAATGAATTTCTTTTTTGTCGTTGTAGTGTCGGTTTGCGCAAAGGCAAATATGGGTAGTAGCAGGAGGAGAAGAGTAAAATACAGAATTCGCATTCTTGCTATAAAAAATGGTTTAATGTTCAACAATTGGTTGTTCGCTTGGCGAAAAGCCCACAATCCGTGAGTGAATCACCGAGAGTAGAAGAGGCAATGCCTATTTGCCTTCTATCTGCTTGAGCAAAACTTCTGCTTGCTGCAAATCTTCGGGGGTATCGATGCCGATGGTTTGCTGCTGAGTGAGGGCAACGCGAATCTCATAACCGTTTTCAATCCAGCGCAGTTGCTCGAGACTCTCGGCTTGCTCGAGCGGGGAAAGCGGCAGTCGGGTAATGGCCGCTAACACGTCTGCACGGTAAGCATACAGGCCGATATGCTTGTAAAACGGCTGGCCTTTTCGTTCGGCTTCTTGTAGCCATTCCTCCTCTTTCACACCGCGCAGATAAGGAATTACACTGCGGGAGAAATACACCGCTTTGCCGATAATGCCATCGGGCGAAGCCACGGAAGAAGCAATAGGGGAAACTCCTGAAGAAGCATCCAAAGAAAAAGTAGCGGATACTTTCGTAATAGCAGCTGCTTTCTCAAGTGGGGCAATCACCACTTTCGGGCTATTAGGATTGCGCAACGCAGCTAAGCCATCTTGCGGAGAAAACGGCTTCACGAGCGTAGCGATTTGTCCGCCTGCAAGCAGGAAACATGCTTTCACCGCTTCGATTTGCTCTGGCTGAATGAAAGGCTCATCGCCTTGGATATTGATTACCACATCCTGATGGCTGTTCCACTTTACGTTGGGCAGCTCTTCTGGCAACTCGCCTTTGTCAATCAAAGCGTTAACCATCAAGCTGCATCGTTCGTAAGCTTCCTGACAACGGTTGGTGCCGCACGGATGGTCGGCCGACGTCATGACCGCCAACCCACCAAACGAAGTCACGCAATCGAAAATGCGCTCATCGTCGGTGGCCACCACCACATAATCGAGCGCTTTCTTTGCCTGCTCATACACTCGCTGAATCATCGGCTTGCCGCCAATCATTGCGAGCGGTTTGCCCGGAAAACGAGACGACGCATAGCGTGCTGGGATGATACCTATAAAATTCATTCGTTCGTATTGCTTAATTCGATTTTACTTAATAAAGTGAATGCGCCATTGATGGTGCGCACGTCTTGAATAACGGCACTTCGCTTGCCCTCCACATCGCGCACTTTGCAGCGCTGCCAACGGCTCATGCACCAACTGATGATCTTGCCGAAAACCTCGCTTTGGTAATACTGCGATTGGTTGTTTTGCGGGAAATAAATGATCATACTTCCCTGTTTGAGGATGATTCGCTCAATGCCGAGCCGCATGCAGAGCCAGCGCAGACGCACCACTTGAAGTAGCTCTTCGCCCGACTCCGGCAAGACACCAAAACGGTCAATCAGCCGCTTCTTGTAGTCTTGTAATGCGGCCTCTGACTGAATGCTGTCGAGCTCTCGATAGAGGCTGATGCGCTCAGATATATTCTCCACATAGGTGGTGGGGAAGCCAATCTCGAGGTCGGTCTCCAACTGCGAATCCTGCACATAGTTTTTCTCACCGTGGGCGGGGCTGAGGCTGTCGTCAAACAGCTCAGAAAACTCATCCTCTTTGAGCTCCATCACGGCTTCGTTGAGGATCTTCTGATAGGTTTCATACCCTAAATCGGCAATGAAGCCCGATTGCTCAGCGCCCAACATATTGCCCGCTCCGCGGATGTCAAGATCCTGCATCGCAAGGTGAAAACCGCTGCCGAGGTCGGCAAACGTCTCAAGCGCGTTTAAGCGTCGCCTTGCTTCGGGGGTGAGCAACTCGCTCGAAGGGGCAATCAGATAGCAGTATGCTTTCTTGTTGGACCGCCCCACGCGGCCGCGCATCTGGTGCAAATCGCTGAGGCCGAAATGCTGTGCACCGCTGATAATGATGGTGTTGGCGTTGGGAATATCCACGCCATTCTCGATGATGCTTGTAGCTACGAGCACATCGTAATCGTAATTGATGAAGTCGGTCAACACGCGCTCCACCTCGTCGGGTGGCATCTGTCCGTGAGCTTTCACGATGCGCGCTTCGGGGCAGAGTCGCTCTATCTGATGCGCCACCATATCGAGCGTGCTGACGCGGTTGTGGATAAAGAACACCTGTCCGCCGCGACTCATCTCCAGTCGGATAGCCTCTTGCAGAATATCTTCATCTGTGGGATTGATGACCATCGTTTGAATGGGGTAGCGGTTGGCAGGAGGAGTGGTCATGACCGACAAATCGCGCGCCCCGAGAAGCGAGAATTGAAGCGTTCGCGGAATGGGGGTGGCGGTGAGGGTGAGGGTATCGATATTCACTTTGAGCGTCTTGAGTTTCTCTTTTACGGCCACACCGAATTTCTGCTCCTCGTCGATAATGAGCAAGCCCAAATCTTTCCATTTTACGGACTTTCCTACAAGCTTGTGCGTGCCGATGAGGATATCGATCTTGCCGTTTGCGAGGTCGGCGAGAATGTCTTTCGTCTGCTTGGCTGTCTTTGCGCGACTGAGGTATTCCACCCTCACGGGGAAATCCTTGAATCGCTCGCGGAAAGAGTTGTAATGCTGTAGCGCAAGCACGGTAGTCGGTACGAGCACAGCCGTTTGCTTGTTGTCGCAAGCCGCCTTAAACGCAGCTCGCATTGCTATCTCCGTCTTGCCGAAACCGACATCGCCACAAATGAGTCTATCCATCGGCATGGGGCTCTCCATATCGTGCTTGAGGTCGATGGTGGCTTTTGCCTGGTCGGGGGTGTCTTCGTAAAGAAACGAAGCCTCGAGCTCGTGCTGCATATAACTGTCAGCCGAGAATGCAAACCCTTTCTCTGCCTTGCGCGCGGCATATAATTTTATAAGATCGCGCGCGATATCCTTGACTTTCTCCTTGGTGCGTTCTTTGAGTCGCTCCCATTGCCCGCTGCCGAGCTTGGATAGGGTGGGCTCGCCACCTTCTTTGCCTTTGTATTTGGAAATGCGGTGGAGCGAATGGATGCTCACGAAAATCTCACCGCCTTTGTATTGCAATTTGATGAGTTCCTGCAACTTGCCATTGACGGTCGTTTTTACGAGTCCGCCAAACTTACCGATACCATGATCCACATGCACCACGTAATCGCCCACTTGCAGTTGGTTGAGCTCTTTGAGCGTAAGCAATACCTTACCTTTGCGGGCGGTATCCGGCCGTTGCTCCACCTTGTGATACCGCTCGAAAATCTGATGGTCGGTAAAGCAGCATGCTTGCAGTTTATGGTCGATGAATCCCGCGTGCAGGGTGGGGTAAACGGCAGAGAAAATGCGGTCTTTACGGCTGTCATCGAGCGCATCTTCAAGCGTGTTCATCTCCTTGAAGGTGTCCAAAATGGCACCGAGACGGTCAGTTTGCTTGCGGCTGTCAGAAAGGATATACACCGTGTAACCAGCCTCGCGTTTGGCAGTAATCTCATTGAAGAGAAGGTCGAAATTCTTTCGGAAAACGGGCTGCGGCTTGGTGTCAAAATTGACTACCGCATGCGATTTCCAATACGAATGCTGCGCAAACTCCAATGCGTCATGTTGCTCAATCTGTTGCACCATTTGGCTGAAGCCCATGCCATCGATGGTTTTCAGCGCGAAATTGAAATCCTTAGCCGCAAAGAGGGTGCTCTGAGTGAGATAATCCATGAGGGTCGCCTGTTTGGTGCTGCCTTTGCTTACTTTGGCTCCCACCACTTCAGCCGTCATCACTTTTTGCTGGCTGAGCTGCGTCTCGATATCGAAGGTGCGGATGCTGTCGATCTCATCGCCGAAGAAATCGAGGCGAAACGGCAGTTCATACGCAAATGAATAGATATCTACAATGCCGCCTCGAATGGCGTATTGCCCGGGCTCATACACAAAATCCACCCGCTCGAAACCGAGTTCGATGAGCTGCTTGCCGAGCGCTGCTTCGCTCACGGTCTGCCCGCAACTGAGTACAAGACTGTTGGTCATGAGCTCCTCTTGCGAGGCCACTTCTTCCATCAGCGCATCGGGGTAAGTAGTGATGATAATCGGCTCACGCTCAGCTTGTTCGCCGCTTTTGAGTCGCGCCAGCACTTCGGTTCGCTGGATGGTGTAACTCTCATCCGATCCTTTCTGCCGGATGCGATGCGTAGTAGGGAAGAGGTAACTGCGACAAGCGCCTTTGGCGGCTTGATCATCGCCGAGGATAACGGCCAAATCGTGCTGTACGTAAGCTGCTTCTTCTTGATTTTCAAGAATATAAACGATATCGCGATGCAATTTCCGGCTCAAAACGCCCAACACCAAAGCAGGCAAACTGCCGCAGCAATCGCGGGCAAGAAGTCGGTTCTCGCCTTTTTTCTTTTTGAGCACGCTCACAAGAGCCTCTACCTCGGGGTGCTGCTCATACAACTGAAAAATATCGTTTATTTGCATTGGTTTTTGATATCGTCGAGCGATGTTTCTTCATCTGCTAAGGAGCTTGGTAGGAAGCCCATTTTCTCTTCTGCTTCTTTCTGCGAGAAAGTGAAATAGGTGCATTCGCACTCAGCTAAAAGTTCGTTTTCAGCGCTCCAAATCTCACCTTTTACGATGACCACATTTCGCTTTTTCTCCTGCACACGCGCGCGCAAAATAATATAAGGTTGACGCGTGTCAACCGGCTTGCGATAACGGATTTCCATCTTGGCCGTCACACCTGCCGTTTGCATCTTATGGAAAATTACCCACCCGCATATCTCATCGAGAAGGGTGGCTTGAATGCCGCCGTGGAGGGTGTTGATCCACGATTGGAAATGCTGATTGGGTTGCCAAACCGATACGATATCCTCGCCATCTTCGTAGAAGCGCATGTGCGCTCCGAGTGGGTTATCTGGGCAGCAACCGAAGCAGTCATATGCTGGATTTCCCAGCCATGGATTACTAATTTTTCTCATATTTTTCAACACCCGACCTCCTTCCTAAGTGGAAAGAGGTCGAGCTTGTTAATGTTAGGAATAACTATTTGAATCTTTTATCCGAAGAAATCAAAATCACCTTACTTAATATTGCAGCCAATCAAGGAAGGCTTGCGGATCGATAGAGAAGGCATACGGCTGCGAAATTTTCTGTCCGTTTTTATCGAGCTGGATATAATACGGCTGTGCATTAGCACCATAAATCTCTCGTTGGATTTTCGAGTTTTTCTCGCCGATGCCATCGTTCTTATCATCTACATACAGCTCAATGAGCACATATGCTTTCAGTCGTTCTTTCACCGTTTCATCGGAGAGCACATAAGCCTCCATCTTGCGGCAGTTGACGCATCCGTAGCCCGTGAAATCGAGCAATACAGGTTTGCCTTCCTGCTTGGCGTATGCTAAGCCTTCTTCGTAATCGTAGAACACCTCGCGGTCTTCAATCGGCATAGGCGGAGCAAAAGCAGAAACGGCTTTTACGGGAGCGCCCCAAAGGCCCGGTACGAGATAAGCGGTGAAGCCCCAAGAGAGGGCAATGAGGATGATGCGAAGCGCCATACGCACTTTGTTGACTTCCCAAATCTTCCATACGAGGAACACACCCATCGCGAAGAAGATGATGATCCATAGCAGGAGGAAGAGCCATCTCGGCAGAATACCCCAACCGTAAGCCATATCGGCCACCGAGAGGAACTTGAGCGAGAGCGCGAGCTCGATGAAGGCGAGGATCACCTTGAAGCTGTGCATCCAACCGCCGGATTTCGGCATTTTCTTGAGGGCGCTCGGGAACATCGCAAAGAGGGAGAACGGCAATGCCAAAGCGAAAGCAAAACCGAACATACCAATCGCAGGGGCAACCCACGATTCACCGCTCGCAGCCTCCACCAATAGCGTGCCGATAATCGGTCCCGTACAGCTGAAGCTCACCAACACGAGAGTAAACGCCATGAAGAGAATAGAGAGGAAACCGGTTGTGCTGCTCGACTTGCTGTTCATCGCGTTGCTCCACGATGCCGGGAGCGTAATCTCGAAGAGTCCGAAGAACGAAAGCGCGAAAATCACGAGGATAGCGAAGAATATCAAGTTGGCTACAGCGCTGGTACTCAGACTGTTAAGTGCAGAAGCACCGAAGATAACCGTTACAAGCAAGCCCAAGCCCACATAGATAATAATGATGGCTATACCATAGAGGATGGCATCGCGGATTCCCTGCTTGGAAGCCTGTACGCCCTTCTCTTTTTCGGCTTTTTCAGCGCGCTTCAAGAAGAACGAAACAGTCATCGGGATAATCGGCCAAACGCAAGGCGTGAAGATGGCAAGCAAACCGCCGAGCAAACCAAGGATGAAAATCTTCCATAGACTCACGCCTGATTCGAGGGAGCCGACTACTTCATCAGCGGATGGATTGACTGCTTCGTTGTTGGGTTGTTGATCATCAGCTACTTGATTGACTACTTCTTCGTTTGATTGTTGATTATCAGCCAGTTGCGATCCTTCTGCTGCTTCCTCCGCAGCCGCTTCAGCCGCTTTGTCATCGCTTTCGCTTACAAACGCTGGCACGTTCACTTTCTTCTCCACGGTGGCGGGAGCAAGACACATCTGATCGTTGCACGCCATGAATGTGACGCTGGCGGTCAACTCTTTGGCGCCACGTGTGAGTACCGTTTGATGGAAAACGGCTTTGGTTTCGTAAAAAGTGAGGTCCATCTCGAAATTCTCGTCGTAAGCCGAATAGACTTTTGCCGAGGTGGTCGTTTGCCCGATGAGCGAGAGCTCGCCATAGCTGAACTGCGTAGGTACAGGGCCTCCATCGGGGATGTCCTGCGTGTAAAGATGCCAACCTTCATCGATGGTGGCGGTCATGATTACGTCCGTAGTGGAGTCCGTGAGGGCTTTGGCGCTCACTTTCCAATGAATCGGTTCGAGGATCTGCGCTTGTGTCAGGGTGGCAAGTGCGATGAATAAACAAGTAATAAATTTTCTCATAATGAGAGTTGGGTATTTTGATTAATAATATTGATTCTAAAAGTTCGCCATTGAGAATCACGATACAATCTCCGAATCCGACGGCATGCGCCAATCGCCTCGGGGCGATAGTCCAACGGAGGTCACCTTCGGGCCATCGGGCATACAACTGCGTTTGTATTGCTGCTGATAGAATCGGCGCATGAACGTGTCGAGCCAATAACTGATGGTCTCTGGGCTATAGTCGCCTTCAAACGTGCGTTCGGCCATGTAGAGAATTTTATCGCGGGTGAAACCGTAGCGAAGGGTGTAGAAAATGAAGAAATCATGGAGTTCGTATGGCCCAACCTTATCTTCGGTTTTCTGCGCAATCTGTCCCTGGCTGTCGGTAGGCAGGAGCTCCGGCGATACGGGAGTGTCAATCACATCGTGGAGGATCTCGCTGATGCGTCCGCTGAAGATATGGTCAGCAGCATACGCAACCACCGCCCGTACGAGTGTCTTCGGGATGCCGGCATTGAGGCCGTACATACTCATCTGATCGCCGTTGTAGGTAGCCCAACCGAGTGCCAACTCCGAGAGGTCGCCGGTGCCGAGCACCATGCCGTTGTGTTTGTTGGCCATGTCCATCAATATTTGCGTACGCTCGCGCGCTTGCGAATTTTCGTAGGTGATATCGTGGATGTTGATGTCGTGATTGATATCTTTGAAATGCTGAATAACGGCATCGCGGATAGGGATATCGAATTGGGTAATGCCGAGCTCGTCCATGAGCTCTACGGCATTGGAGTGGGTACGGTCAGAGGTGCCGAAACCGGGCATCGTAACGCCAATCACCTGCTTGCGGCTTACGCCTATCATATCTGCCGTGAGGCAGGCAGCCAGGAGGGCCAAGGTGGAATCGAGTCCGCCACTGATGCCGAGCACTACCGTTTGTGCATGCGCATGCTCCCAACGTTTGGCTAAGCCACACGTCTGAATCTTCAGTACGTCAGAGCAGTATTGCAAACGCGTTTCGCCTTCCGGAAGGAACGGATTGCGGGCCAATCGGCGGTATTGCAGTTCGGTCTCTTCCGTGTAGCGGAGCGGATTGAGGTAAATCTTGCGGTATTGCCCCTGGTGGTCGGAGGTGAAATTGGTGTTGCGCTGGCGGAGCGTACGGATACGCTCGATGTCGATCTCGCTAAGGAGCATGGTCGATTCTTGCTGGAACCGTTCGCCTTCGGCGAGCAAATCACCGTTTTCGGCAATGTAGGTGCTTCCGGAGAACACGAGGTCGGTTGTACTCTCGCCAATGCCGCTGGAGGTATAGACATAGCCGCAATGTACGCGAGCCGACTGCTGCGTGATCATGTCTCTTCGGAAAGCATGTTTACCCGTGATGCAGTTGCTCGAGGAGAGGTTGAAAATGATCTCAGCGCCTTGGATAGCGAGCTGAGTGGAAGGGGGTAGGGGCGACCAAAGGTCTTCGCAGAGCTCCACGCCAAAACTGAAGCGGGGTGTCATGAAGAGCAGGTCGGGGCCAAACGGCACATCGCCCGAGAAGATATCGATGGTGCGGAGGGTGATATTGCGGCCAGCAGTAAACCAACGTTTCTCATAAAACTCACCCGTATTGGGCAGGTTCACTTTGGGCACTACGCCGAGCACCTCACCATCGGTCATCACAAACGCGCAGTTGTAGAGGTTATTATCCACCTTCAGCGGTGCGCCCACAATCACGATAATCGGTTTCTCGCGGGTGTATTCGCAAATTTCCTCAAGCGCGCGAAGGGTGTTGTGCTGCAGTTGCTGGAGGAAAAACAAGTCCGCACACGTGTAGCCGGTGATACACAATTCCGGGAAGCAGATTACTTCTGCTCCCTTGCTTACAGCCTCATCGATTTGGATGAGGATCTCTTGTTGGTTGTAGTGGGCATCTGCCACTTTCATGCGTGGCACGGCTGCGCACACGCGTACGAATCCTAAGTCTTTTTGCATGGTTGTGGGCTTTTTATCCCATTTTTTTTTAGCGGAGCTTGTGCTCCATTTATTGTTCTTCCGGAGCTTGTGCCCCAAATTGGGGACAAAGTTACTGAAAAAATCTCATTTCGCCAAAAAATAAGCGAAAAATTATGCATTTTCGTGTTATTTTTCGCTTTTTTTACGTTTTTTTGCATTTTTCTGCTCAAAAATTTTGCCAATTCAAAAAAAAGCAGTACCTTTGCACTCGCAATTGAGAAACGCCGCTTGATGGCCGCTCATTGACTGCTCGCTTGCTTCTCATTTGCGTCTTTGCTTAATAGACTCTATGGTGCTATCGTCTAGGGGTCTAGGACAACGGCCTCTCACGCCGTAAACCGGGGTTCGAATCCCCGTAGCACTACTACACAGCTCTTTGCCTCGGCACGGGGCTGTATTTTTTTTGCGTTTTCCTCTTCTTTTTTCTTGGTGGCAGATAAGTCTGCGTGTATTGTTCATTGGTCGCAGATAGTATCCGCGTATGTATTGTTCATTGGCAGCGGATAGCATCCGCGTCTGTTATTGTTCATTGGTAGCAGATAGTATCTGCGAAAAAAATCCC
Organism: Bacteroidales bacterium; assembly: GCA_022784645.1. GTDB lineage: Bacteria > Bacteroidota > Bacteroidia > Bacteroidales > Paludibacteraceae > Colicola. Next base: position 33,457 of record JALFZG010000036.1, on the reverse strand, counting down.
TTCAAATTTGCGTATTTGAAAAAAAAGTAGTATCTTTGCAGCGGATTTCAGATGAAAGGCCGATCGTTGCGCTTTGGCTATCCAACGCAACGATTTTTATTCGTTCATCTAGCTTGTATCTAGCTTGTATCTAGCTTGTATCTAGCTTGTTTGCAAGCTCGGTGAAAGCTACCTGCAAGCCAGATGCGTATAGGATGGCCGATAGAAAATTATTGTTTGTTTAATCGCTGCCGGGTTAAAGCCTGTCCTCTTGTCCCGAGTCTCGGCAGTCTATTGGCGGGATGAGAGGATTTGATTATGGGTAAGATTCGTTCGATTGGCGGCTTCAACGTGATGAGCGGCCGTCCCTCGCGCCAAGACAAGGTCTATGTGCGCACCAACAAAAAAACCGGCGTGACGCACACGGTAGCCATGACCAACCCGCGCACCACTATCTCTGCTAATCAGAAGCATTCTGCCAATGCTTTCTCGTTGGTTATCCCAGCCATCAGCCAGTGGATACGGGAAAATAAGGCTGCCAACAGCGCTGAGTATCAGATCGTTAAGAAGATGTTCGACGAGCAAAACCGCTACTCGATGCTCCGCGGCTACATGTATTCGAAGGGTATGTACGTTGTGAGCGAAGATAAGCAGTCGGTTGTAGTGGATATTAATGCCCGCACCGACTTCAAGTCGGCCTTCGGCATCCGCAATGCAGAGGAGGAATAGCCCCTTGCAGGGTAGGATGGGGGCTTTTCCCGCACAGGATAGGATGGGGCTTTTCCCGCACAGGGTAGAATGGGGGCTTTTCCCGCACAGGTGGAGTTAGAGGGGGCGGGCGTTAATATATGTGGCTCGTGTGACGAGCCACCATAGTCGCCCCGGGGCGGGTGTGCGTCCCACGCACACCATATATGAACGTAACGAGGCCTCCGAGCTCCGCTCGACAATCAATCGGCCAAAGGCTGCTATTCTTTATGTTTGTATATTTCTTAAAAAAAAATTGGTATAATTTTGAGAATTTTGTAATTAATATTTGTCTAATTCAAAAAAAAGTACTACCTTTGCAGAAAATTTCGAAAAATGGGCTGTTTTTTGACTTATGTAGCAGAAAACGGCATTTTTCAGGAGAACCTCACTCGGTAAACAGGTAAAAAGGGCTGTCTCTCCCCTAACGAGGCTAAGGTATGATGCAAAAAGATGGTGTGGTAACGATTCCGGCATTGGTGGACTTGCATGTTCACTTCCGCGAACCGGGTTTTTCGTATAAAGAGACGATTCGTACGGGCTCCTTGGCGGCACGTGCGGCGGGTTATTCGGACGTTTTCACCATGCCTAACCTCAATCCCGTTCCCGACTGTTTGGAGAATTTGAAAGTGCAGACCGATATCATAGCGCGTGATGCCGTGATAGGTGTGCACCCCTATGCTGCCATCACGCATGGCCAACGCGGAGCAGGCGAACTCGTGGATTTCGAGGCATTGGCTCCGCATGTGGCAGGCTTCTCTGACGATGGCCGTGGCGTGCAGTCAGAGGACTTGATGCGCGAGGCTATGGTGCGTTGTAAGGCCGTAGACCGCGTTATCGTGGCTCATTGTGAGGTGGATTCGTTGCTCCGCGGCGGCTACATCCACGAGGGTCAATACGCCCTCGAGCATCAGCACAAAGGTATCTGCTCTGAGAGCGAATGGAAGGAGATAGAACGCGACATCCGTCTTGTCAAAGAGACTGGGTGTCGTTTTCATATCTGCCATATTTCCACTAAGGAAAGTGTGCAGCTTATCCGTGAAGCTAAACGCGAGGGGTTGCCCGTGACGTGCGAGACGGGGCCGCATTATCTCTTGCTCACCGATTTGGACCTTCGCGAAGACGGATGCTGGAAGATGAACCCGCCCCTGAGGGCAGCTGCCGACCGCGATGCGCTCATCGAGGGCATCATCGATGGCACGATTGATGCGATAGCTACCGACCATGCTCCGCATTCGGCGGAAGAGAAGAGCCGAGGGCTCGCCAAGAGCGCCTTCGGAATCGTGGGCCTTGAAACCGCTTTCCCGCTGATGTACACCTATTTCGTGAAGAAAAATATCATCTCGATGGAGCGTTTGATTGAACTGATGAGTCTGGCTCCTCGCCGCATCATGCGTATGGGCGAGCCCCAGTCGTTCGTGAAGATGAACCTCGATAAGCATTATATCATCGACCCTGCTCAGTTTATCAGCCTCGGTAAGGCAACCCCCTTCGCCGGCTGGGAAGTGTATGGACAACCGGTGTGGGATTGATGAATGGGCGATATTGACAAAGGATTTGCAGAAAATGAAACAAACGCAGTTTACGATATTACGAAACGAGCCCCTCACGGCAGAAGTGTGGCGGATGACGCTCGAAGGCGATGTGGCCGCAGTAAGCGGTATTCGTCCGGGGCAATTCGTGGAGTTACAGTTGCCGGGGTTGTTTTTGCGTCGTCCGATATCCGTTTGCGATGCCTATGACCGACTCCTTATTATTATATATAAGGTGGTGGGTAAGGGCACAGCTGCGATGGCTGCGATGCAACCTGGGGTACAGCTCGATGTGCTCACCCATTTGGGCAATGGCTACGACCTCTCTCTCGCGGGCGACTATCCGTTGCTCGTAGGCGGTGGGGTAGGTGTGCCGCCCATGTATATGTTGGCGAAGCAGCTTCGTGCGCAAGGCAAGGTCGTAAATGTGGTGTTAGGTTTCAATACGCAAGCGGAAGTGTTCTGCGAGGAGGATTTCCGTGCGCTTGGCTGCGAGGTGAGCGTCACCACGGTGGATGGTTCGTATGGCACGAAAGGGTTTGTAACCAACGCCCTATCTACTTGCTCCTCGTATTACTATGCCTGCGGTCCGCTTCCGATGCTCCGCGCCCTCGCTAAGACTGTCAGTCACGATGGCGAACTCAGCATGGAAGAGCGGATGGGATGCGGTTTCGGCGCTTGCATGGGGTGCTCTATTCAAACCACCAATGGCCCGAAGCGCGTTTGCAAAGATGGGCCGGTGTTTAAAGCGAGTGAGCTGACGTTCTAACGCTCTCCTCACCCCCCCCTGAGAGGGATGAAGATGAATTGATGGAACTTTTTAAAACTTCGTTTTTTTGAAAACAAGATTATCAAATATTGAGTTGAAGAATCCGGTTATTCCGGCTTCGGGAACGTATGGCTTCGGCGAGGAGTTTTCTGAGGTATATGACTTGAATATCTTGGGTGGCATCTCGTTTAAGGGCACCACCCGCGAAGCGCGATACGGCAATGCGCTACCGCGTATTGCTGAGTGTGGCGGTTATGGCATGATCAATGCCGTTGGTTTGCAAAATCCCGGAGTGGAACATGTGGTGGCGCATGAATTGCCTCGCCTTCGTGAGTTGTACAAGGGCGTGGTGATTGCCAACGTGAGCGGATTCTCCATCGAGGATTATGTCTATACTTCGCAGCTGATGGATCAAGCACCAGAGGTGGATATCATCGAGGTGAATATCAGTTGCCCAAACGTGCACAATGGCGGTATGGCTTTTGGCACCTCGCCCGAAGCGGCAGCCGAAGTGACGCGAGCCGTAAAAGCCGCTACACGCAAACCCATCTACATGAAGCTCTCGCCCAACGTGACGGATATCGTCAGTATTGCAAAAGCGTGCGAGGAGGCAGGAGCAGATGGTCTTTGCTTAATCAATACGATGCTCGGCATGCGTATCGACATTCGTCGCAGGCAACCCATCATTGCCAATCGATATGGCGGGTATAGTGGCCCGGGTATCTACCCCATAGCGCTTCGGATGGTGAATCAGGTAGCGCGAGCAACCTCGCTTCCTATCATTGGTTGCGGCGGAATTTCTTCCGCAGAAGATGTGGTGGAGATGATGATGGCTGGCGCTTCGGCAGTAGAGATTGGAGCTGCCAATCTCGTTACCCCTACCGTCTGCAAAGACATTATCGATGCGCTGCCCGATGTGATGGCTGCCAACCGAATCGAGCACCTGAGCGAGATTATCGGAGCGGTGAATTAAATACGGAGATACTATCTCCTACCAACGAACAATACGCTCGCGTTCGGCACTTTGCTCCTACAAAGGGGCAAGGAGGATGCTCTGAGAGGGGCTCGCAAAGGAGCAAGGAGGAAAGTTATTGATTGATAATTAAAAATGGGCTTGGCCCGAGAAGATATGAAAAGAGAAGTGATTATAGCGTGTGATTTTTCGAGCGCAGAAGAAACGTATCGATTCTTGGATCGATTTACGGAAGAGAAGCCGTTTGTAAAGATTGGCATGGAGCTTTTTTATGCTGAAGGCCCGGCTATTGTTCGTGAGTTGAAGGGGCGTGGACATAAGATTTTCCTCGACTTGAAACTGCATGATATCCCCAATACGGTGAAGAAAGCAATGGCTGTGTTGAGTCGTTTGGATGTGGATATGGTCAACCTGCATGCTGCCGGAACGAAAGAGATGATGGTAGCCGCTTTAGAGGGCCTCACCCGTGCGGATGGCAGTCGTCCGATTCTGTTGGCCGTCACACAACTCACTTCTACGAGTCAGGAGCGTATGAACCGCGACTTGCTCATTCCTGGCACCGTAGCAGATTGCGTGCGTCATTATGCGAAGAACGCGCAAGAGGCGGGTTTGGATGGCGTTGTATGCAGTCCGCTGGAGGCTGGTATCGTGAAGGAAGCCTGCGGTAAGGATTTCTTCTGCGTTACGCCTGGCATCCGTTTTGCAGATGGTGCTGTTGGCGACCAGGTGCGCATCACCACCCCCGAGAAAGCCAAAGAGATAGGTTCGGACTATATTGTGGTTGGTCGCCCCATCACAGCAGCAGAAGACCCTGTTGCTGCCTATCGCCGCTGTGTCTGCGAGTTTGAATAAATGGAGAAAGAATGCTCCCATAGGAGTTACGTTAGAGATTTTTAATTTGGGCATAGCCCGAGATAATATGATAGAAGAAAAAATTGCAAGTGATCTGCTTAAGATCAAGGCGGTGTTCCTTCGTCCGGAGGAGCCGTTTACGTGGGCAAGTGGAATCAAGAGCCCGATTTATTGCGACAATCGACTGACATTAAGCGATGTGGCTGTGCGCGAGGATGTAGAAAATGGATTGGCTGAGACTATTCGCAGAGAATATCCCGAAGCAGAAGTTTTGATGGGCACTTCTACAGCCGGTATCGCGCATGCCGCTATTACCGCTACCAAACTCAATCTGCCGATGGGCTATGTGCGTAGTGGTGCGAAAGATCATGGTCGTGGCAACCAGATTGAAGGCCGTTTGGAGAAAGGGCAAAAAGTGGTGGTGGTAGAAGATTTGATCTCTACTGCCGGCAGTTGCATCGAGGTAGTGAACGTGCTCCGCGAAGCAGGTGCGGATGTGCTTGGCGTTGTTTCCATTTTCACCTACGGCATGCAGAAAGGTCTTGACCGTTTGGCTGAAGCAAAAGTGAAGAACGTGAGCCTCAGTAACTTAGACGTGCTCTCCGAAGTGGCCGTAAAAGAAGGCTACATCACCGAAGCGCAGCAGAAAGGATTGATTCAGTTTAGAAATAACCCCTCCGACGAAAGTTGGATGAAGCAGTAAATATATGCGTCATTTACTTGATCCTACCGATCTTTCTACTCAGGAAGTAGAACAAATCATCAGTCGTGCGCTCGACATCATCGAGCATCGTGAGCAGTATGCCGAAGTATGCAAAGGCAAGAAACTGGCTACGCTCTTTTATGAGCCCTCTACCCGTACGCGCTTGAGTTTCACGGCCGCCATGATGGAATTGGGCGGCGAGGTGCTTGGCTTCAGCGATGCCAAGAGCAGTTCGGTAAGCAAGGGTGAGACGGTAGCCGATACGATTCGCGTGGTGAGCGCGTTTGCCGATATCGTTGCGATGCGCCATTTCAAAGAAGGCGGTCCGCGTGTGGCATCCGAATACAGCCGAATCCCCATCATCAACGCTGGAGATGGCGGCCATAGTCACCCTACGCAGACGATGACCGACCTCCTCACTATCAGGCGTGAGATTGGGCGTTTCGACCATCTGACAATCGGCCTTTGCGGCGACCTCAAATATGGTCGAACCGTGCATTCGCTCATCAAGGCGATGAATCGCTATGAGGGCACGAGATATGTGTTGATCTCCCCGGAAGAGCTCCGTTTGCCCGATTATATGAAGCAGGAGCTCCACGATAATTATATCGAAGTGCAGACGCTCGAAGAGGCTATGCCACTTGTTGACGTTTTATACATGACGCGCGTACAGCAAGAGCGTTTTGCCGATCAAGCTGAATATGAACGCTTGAAAGACAGCTTTATCCTCGACGAAGAAAAGATGAAGTTGGCTAAGTCTGATATGATTGTGATGCACCCGCTTCCGCGTGTGAATGAGATTACGGTAGGCGTGGATAAAGACCCTCGCGCTGCCTATTTCCGCCAAGTGGAGAATGGTAAGTATGTGCGCAAAGCCATTATCTACACCCTTCTCCAATGGAAAGAGCAAGAGCTTCTTAATCAGCCTGAGACGTTCACCACTACTTCGCTTTGCCACAACGACCGTTGCATCTCTGTGACGGAGCCCGTTGAGAAGAAAGCGTATGTGGATCGCGAGGGCGTTACTCGTTGCTTCTACTGTGACCACGAATTATAATGAATAGTTTAAAAATATAAATCCTACAGATATGTCTTTGATTAGCGAACGAATCGTTCAGGAGGGCTTGACGTTTGATGATGTGTTGCTCGTTCCTGCTTATTCCGAAGTGCTGCCCCGTGAGGTGAGTCTCCGCGGTCAGTTTTCCCGAAACATCCATCTGAATATCCCGGTAGTGTCTGCTGCAATGGACACCGTGACGGAATCAACGATGGCAATCTCTTTGGCCCGTGAGGGTGGCATCGGTGTCATTCATAAGAATATGTCGATTGCAGAGCAGGCGGCGGAAGTGCGCAGGGTAAAACGTGCAGAGAATGGCATGATCTGCGACCCCATCACCATCGGCAAGAATCAGACTGTAGGCGATGCGCTGCAGATGATGCAGGAGAATCATATCGGCGGAATCCCTGTGGTGGATGAGGATATGACGCTCGTTGGCATTGTTACCAACCGCGACCTTCGTTTTCAAACGGATATGAGCCGACTGATTGCGGATGTGATGACGAGCGAGAATCTGATTACCATCGATAATGCCGATCCGAAGAACGTGATGCGCGTGCTGCAAGAGCATCGCATTGAGAAACTGCCGGTAGTGCGCGATGGTAAGCTCGTGGGTTTGATTACTTACAAAGACATTACCAAACTGAAGGATTTCCCGAATGCGTGCAAGGACGAGAAAGGTCGTTTGCGCGTAGCTGCCGGTGTAGGTATCACGGGCGATTTTATGGATCGTGTAGCTGCACTTGTGGCTGAAGGCGTGGATGCTGTGGTGCTCGATTCTGCACATGGGCATTCTAAGAATATCGTAAATGCACTCCGTACGATTAAAGCTACGTATCCGAAACTGGATGTGGTTGTTGGCAATGTGGCTACGGCCGAAGCAGCCAAGTATCTGGCTGAGAATGGTGCCGATGGTGTGAAGGTAGGTATCGGCCCCGGCTCGATTTGTACGACGCGCATTATTGCTGGCGTAGGTGTGCCGCAACTTTCGGCTATCTTCGACTGTGCAGAGGCACTCCGTGGCACGGGTGTGCCGGTAATTGCCGACGGTGGTCTGCGTTACTCGGGCGATGTGGTGAAAGCCCTTGCTGCTGGTGGTAGCTGCGTGATGTGTGGCTCTATGTTTGCCGGCACCGAAGAAGCGCCCGGTGATACCATCATTTACAACGGCCGTAAATTCAAGACGTACCGCGGTATGGGCTCTATCGATGCAATGAAAGCCGGCTCTGCTGACCGTTATTTCCAAGGTGGCGAGAAGAAAGTGTCCAAACTCGTGCCGGAAGGTATTGTTGGCCGTGTGCCTTACAAGGGCTCGGTGGCTGAGACCATTTATCAGTTGATGGGCGGCTTGCGTTCGGGTATGGGCTATGTAGGTGCACATAACCTCGAGGAGCTTCAGCAGGCTAAGTTCGTGAGAATCACAGCCAGCGGTATGCACGAGAGCCATCCGCATGATATCACTATCACGAGCGAAGCTCCCAACTATTCGCAGAATTAATAAATACGAGTGGGATTCATTTTCCCACACTCATAAATACTATACTCTCAGAAACTCGTTTCTCAAGTATGCAGAAAATTATTATTTTGGATTTTGGATCGCAAACCACACAGCTTATTGGCCGTCGTGTACGTGAGTTGGATACGTTTTGCGAAATCCTTCCATACAACAAATATCCAGAGGATGACTCCGATGTGATTGGCGTGATTCTCTCCGGTTCGCCGCTGAGCGTATATGCAGACGACGCTTTCCATGTGGATTTAGGCAAGATCCGCGGTCGTCTGCCTATCCTCGGCATTTGTTATGGCGCTCAATATATGAGCCATATCTATGGCGGCAAGGTGGAGAGCGCAGGAACGCGCGAATATGGCCGCCAAAATTTGGCATACGTGGATACTACCTGCCCGCTGTTTAAGGGTTTTGATGCCCATTCACAGGTATGGATGTCGCACGGCGACAGTATCACGCGTATTCCCGAAGGCGCTCATGTGGTAGCTTCTACTGAGACGGTAGAGAATGCTGCGTATTATATCCCCGGGGAGAAGCCGATATTTGGTACGCAATTTCATCCAGAGGTGTTTCATTCGCTTCAGGGCACGTTGCTTTTGAAGAATTTCGTAGTGGATGTGTGCGGCAGTAAGCAGGAATGGAGCGCGGATGCGTTTGTGGAGACTACCGTACGAGAACTCCGCGAGCAGATTGGTTCAGACCGCGTGATTCTCGGCCTTTCCGGAGGTGTGGATTCGTCGGTGGTGGCCGTATTGCTCAACAAGGCTATCGGCGAACAGCTCACCTGCATTTTCGTAGATCATGGTATGCTCCGCAAGAATGAGTTTGAAGATGTGATGCGCGATTATGAATGCCTCGGTCTGAACGTGATTGGCGTAGATGCCAGCGAACGTTTCCTCTCGGATTTGGCAGGGGTAACCGAGCCGGAGAAAAAGCGCAAGATTATTGGCCGGGATTTTGTAGAGGTATTCAATGATGAAGCCCGCAAGATTACCGATGCCAAATGGCTTGCTCAAGGCACGATTTATCCGGATCGAATAGAGTCGCTCAATATCACGGGTAAAGTGATTAAGAGTCACCACAACGTAGGTGGTCTGCCAGAAGAAATGCATCTGCAACTTTGCGAACCGCTAAAATGGCTATTCAAAGATGAAGTTCGCAGGGTTGGACGCTCGATGGGTATGCCCGAGCATTTGATTACGCGGCATCCTTTCCCCGGCCCGGGATTGGCTGTACGTATCCTCGGTGATATCACCCGCGAGAAAGTGCGTGTGCTGCAAGATGCTGATGATATTTTCATCCGCGGCTTGCGCGAATATAAGGTGCGCTTGAGCGGTGAAGAAGCGCGTGCGGTTTTGGCTGCTGGCGTTCCTGCCGATATGCAAAACGGCGAGATTGAGGTAAGCCTCTACGATCAGATTTGGCAAGCGGGCGCTATCCTGCTGTCAGAAGTAAGGTCGGTTGGCGTGATGGGCGATGAGCGTACGTATGAGAATCCTGTAGCGCTCCGGGCTGTCACTTCATCGGATGCTATGACTGCCGATTGGGCACATCTGCCGTATGACTTTATGGCTAAAGTTTCCAATGATATTATTAATAAGGTGAAGGGTGTAAATCGCGTTTGCTACGATATTTCTTCCAAACCACCTGCCACAATCGAGTGGGAATAATCGCTTTGGACAATATCGAATCATCATTTTTGTTTATCATTTTTATATTCCTTATATATATTATATGAAAGTAGGAGTTATAATGGGGTCGGGCAGCGATTGGGACGTAATGGAGCCTGCTGTAAGCACCCTTCAAGAATTTGGCATAGAAGTGGAGAAGCGCGTGATTAGTGCGCATCGTGCTCCGCATGCATTGATGGAGTGGGCTGAGTCAGCCCGCGAACGCGGTTTGCGCGTGATTATCGCAGGTGCAGGTGGGGCAGCCCATTTGGCTGGCGTGATTGCTGGTCTTACTACCCTCCCTGTAATCGGTGTTCCGGTTCGAAGCAAAACGCTCGATGGACTTGATTCACTGCTCTCTATCGTACAGATGCCGTCGGGGATTCCGGTGGCTACCGTAGCCATCAACGGCTCGAAGAATGCTGCTTTGCTCGCTATCCAGATGCTTGCGCTCAACGATGAGTTGCTGCTTGCCAAACTCGAGGATTTCCGCCGGAAGCAAACGGAGAAAGTGCTCGCTACTGAAATTTAATCTTTCAAAAACAAATCAACGCCCAATTATTATGGCTAATTTTCGCGTATTTGTCGAGAAAAAAGAGGCTTTCCGCGTGGAAGCCGAGAGTTTGCGTCGCGAGCTGAATGAGAATCTTCAGCTGCAAATTCGTGAACTCCGATATATCAATGTATATGACCTTTTCGGATTCACTCCCGAATTGCTGGAGCAGAGCCGCTACAGCGTGTTTGGCGAGACGGTAACCGATACCGTGGTTGACAGCCTGAATCTCGAAGGGAAAAAATATCTGGCAGTGGAGTATTTGCCCGGTCAGTTTGATCAGCGTGCTTCTTCCGCAGTAGATTGCGTGCATTTGATTGATCCTTCAGCCAATATCGAAATCCGAAGCAGTCGTCTGCTTATTTTTGACGAAAATATTTCAGACGAGGCAATTCAAGCTATTCGCAAGTATTATATCAACGCAGTGGAGTCTCGCGAGAAGAATCTTTCCGAATTGTCGCTTGGCGAGCAGGCTGAGGTGAAGCCCTTGCAGAAGCTCGATGGATTTATCGATATGCCCGAATCTGCGTATGCTGCATTCTGCAAGGAGTGGGGATTGGCAATGAATGCCGACGACTTGGGTGAGGTGGTGCGCTATTTCCGAGGCGAGAAGCGCAATCCTACCGAGACTGAGCTTCGCATTTTGGATACCTATTGGAGCGACCACTGCCGCCATACTACGTTTACTACCGAGCTGCAGACCATTACGATTGACGAATCGTTTATGAAGCGCGAACTGAAGGAGAGTCTTGATTTGTTCCTTCACATGCGCCAGGAGCTCGGTCGTGAGAAAAAGAGTCTCTGCTTGATGGAACTTGCTACCATAGGTGCGCGTTATTTGCGCAAGCAGGGCCTGCTCAATGACTTGGAAGTGAGCGAAGAGAACAACGCCTGCTCCATTTATGTAAACGTGGATGTGGATGGCGAGATGCAGAAATGGTTGCTTCAGTTTAAGAACGAAACGCATAATCACCCTACGGAGATTGAGCCGTTTGGCGGTGCAAGTACTTGCCTTGGCGGTGCTATTCGTGACCCGCTGTCTGGCCGCGCTTACGTGTATCAAGCAATGCGCGTAACGGGTGCAGGCGATATCTATAAGCCTGTAGCAGAAACGATGGCAGGCAAACTGCCGCAGCAGGTTATTTCACATAAAGCAGCTGCCGGATACTCCAGTTATGGTAATCAGATTGGTTTGGCTACTACACATGTACGCGAAATTTATCATCCCTCTTATGTGGCTAAGCGATTGGAAGTAGGTGCTGTGGTAGGTGCCGTAAAAGCTGACCAAGTTCGTCGTGAGAGCCCCGCTCCCGGTGATGTGATTCTTTTGCTTGGTGGCCGTACCGGACGCGATGGCATTGGTGGTGCAACCGGCTCATCGAAAGAGCATACGGAGGCTTCGCTCAACACTTGCGGCAGCGAGGTGCAGAAAGGTAATGCGCCCGAAGAGCGCAAACTTCAGCGCTTGTTTCGCCGTCCGGAGGTTACGAGGCTCATCAAGAAATCAAATGACTTCGGAGCAGGTGGAGTAAGTGTAGCCATCGGTGAGTTGGCTGACGGATTGGATATCTATCTGGATCGTGTACCGACCAAATATGCGGGCTTGAATCCTACAGAATTGGCTATTAGCGAATCGCAAGAGCGTATGGCTGTTGTGGTTGAGGCTAAAGATCGCGAAGCATTTGAAGCGTATTGTCGTAAAGACAACGTGGAGGTTACTCATGTAGCCGACGTTACGGATACTGCTCATATGCGCCAGTTCTACAAAGGCGAAGTGGTGGCAGATATCAGCCGCGAGTTTATTGACTCGGCAGGTGCTAAGCATTATGCCAATGCTACGATAGGAGCAGTCGAGAAGAAGAATCCGTTTGCGCAGAAATATGCAGGCGACACGCTTGAAGAGCGCTTCTGCACCATGCTCGCATCCGATAATGTGACCTCTCAGAAAGGTTTGATTGAGAATTTTGACGCTACCATCGGTCGTTCGACCGTGATGATGCCCTATGGTGGCAAGATGCAGCTTTCGGAGAATCAGGTATCTATCCAGAAATTGCCTACGTTTGGATATACGAATACTGCCAGCGTATTGGCGTTTGGCTTCAATCCGTTTATCTCAGAATGGAGCCCCTATCATGGTGCAGCGTATGCCGTTGTAGAAGCATGTGCGAAGGCTGCTGCTACTGGTGCTGATTACTCGAAGATGCGCTTCTCGTATCAAGAGTATTTTGAGCGCATGACGACTGACCCACACACCTTTGGAAAGCCCCTTTCGGCACTCCTCGGTGCGCTCCGTATGCAGGTAGAGCTCGGTTTGCCTTCGATTGGCGGTAAGGACTCTATGAGTGGTACATTTGAGCATATCAACGTGCCGCCTACTTTGATTGCTTTTGGCGTAACGACGATGCCCGCAGACAAGGCGATTTCTCCGGAATTTAAGAAAGCCGGACAGAAAATATACCTCCTCCGCCATCATCCAACCAAGAACTTCATGCCGGAAGTAAACGACTTGACATGCAACTGGAATTTCCTTCATCGCATGAATAATGAGGGCAAGATATATTCTGCCTATGCGATTGGTTTTGGCGGTGTGGCTGAGGCAATAGCCAAGTGCAGTTTCGGTAATCGCATTGGCGCTTCCATTCAAATGCCGGAGGCCGACCTCTTTGCGTATAACTACGGCTCGATTCTCATCACTACCGATGAGGATTTGCGTTATCGCAACGCTGAATACCTCGGCGAGACAACCGATGGCGTGATTCGAGTAAATGGTGAAGAGATGTGCATGGACAAGTTGCAAAATGCTTGTTTCGGTCGTTTTGCACAGATTTATGCTCCCGCTGTAGCGCCCGAACATAAAGCATTGATGCCGGAAGGAGTAGGCGAGGTGAAAACGAATGCGCCGATGGTTTATCCGGGTGAGGCTGTAGAACATCCTATCGTGTATATTCCTGTTTTCCCTGGCACCAACTGCGATTACGATAGTGCAAAAGCTTTCCGCGCAGCAGGAGCTGAGGTGCAGACAACCGTGTTCCGCAACCTTACAGCCAATGACGTGCTCGAGAGTATCAACGAGATGGAAACGTATATCGACCGCTGCCATATTCTGATGTTTGTAGGCGGTTTCTCCGCAGGCGACGAACCGGATGGCTCGGGTAAGTATATCGCGAGCGTAATTGGTAATAAGAAGGTAGGTGCTGCTATTGAGCGCTTGATTGCTCGAGGTGGATTAATCCTCGGTATTTGCAATGGTTTCCAGGCTTTGGTGAAGAGCGGTTTACTGCCATACGGCAAGTTAGGATGTGTAACGCCCGATTCGCCAACCCTTTTCCGCAACGATATCAACCGCCACGTTTCGCAGATGGTGTCAACCGTTGTAGCTACTACGGCTTCACCTTGGCTTTATGGAATGAATGTAGGCGATATGCACTCGATTGCTGTCAGCCATGGAGAGGGTAAGTTTGTGGTGAATGAAGCCCTGGCGCGTGAACTCTTTGAGAATGGACAAGTGGCTTTCCGCTACGCTGATCCTGTTTCAGGAGAACCCACTATGCAGGCTCCGTTTAATCCGAATGGCTCGTATTACGCAATTGAGGGTATCATATCCAAGAATGGTCAGATTCTCGGAAAGATGGGCCACTCAGAGCGTTATGAAAATGGTGTGTTCCGCAATATCAGCGGCAATCTTCGTCAGCCGCTCTTTGAGAATGCAGTGCGCTACTTCCGTAAGAAATAACACGTAGCCCTGCTCTAAGCGGGTGGGGCAAGTGGTACAAACAGATAACTAATTGGTTCGCCATTGCGAACAAAAAATAAATACAATAATGGCAAAAAGTTATGAAAATGCAGGCGTGAACCTCGAAGCAGGTTATGAAGTGGTTCACCGCATCAAGTCTCACGTTAAGAGCACGCAACGTTTTGGCTCAATGGGAAATATCGGCTCGTTTGGCGGTATGTTTGACCTCTCCGCGCTTCAGATAAAGGAGCCTGTGTTGGTAAGTGGCACTGATGGAGTAGGCACGAAGCTGAAGATTGCGTTCGCTATGGATAAGCACGATACGATAGGTATTGATGCTGTAGCTATGTGCGTAAACGATGTGCTGGCACAAGGAGCTGAACCGCTAATTTTCTTGGATTACGTAGCTGTAGGGCATAATATTCCGGCTAAGGTGGAAGCGATTGTGGCCGGTGTCGCAGAAGGCTGCCGTCAGGCTGGTTGTGCATTGGTTGGTGGCGAAACGGCTGAGATGCCGGGTATGTATGCTGATGGCGAATACGATATTGCTGGCTACACGACCGGTGTAGTTGAGAAGTCCAAACTGATTGATGGTACGAAGGTAGCAGTAGGCGATGTGCTCGTAGGTATCTCCTCTTCGGGTGTTCATTCCAATGGATATAGTTTGGTGCGCAAAGTCGTGGCTGACGCTAAGCTTGATCTGAATCAGAAATACGAAGGACTTTCTGATGAGAAGACCCTCGGTGAGGTGCTGCTTACTCCTACTCGCATCTACGTTAAGCAAGTGCTCGATGTAATTCGCAATTGCGATGTGCATGGTGTGGCACACATTACCGGTGGTGGTTTCGATGAGAATATTCCTCGTATCTTCAAGCCTGGTCAAGGTTTTTACATTGAAGAAGGCAGTTGGGAAATTCTGCCCATTTTCCGCAAATTGGAAGAGTGGGGTGGCATCCCGCATCGTGAGATGTTCAATATCTTCAACATGGGTATTGGTATGGTACTTGCCTTGCCCGAATCCGATGCAGCCAACGCAATTGAGATTCTTACGAAATGGGGTGAAAAAGCACAGGTTATTGGCCGCGTGATTGAGGGAGAAAACGAGATTGTGTTGAAATAATCAATCTTTGATTGTTCTCCTTTCTATTGATTATTAACTTTTTATGGGTGGTTTTGTTATCCCCACCCAACAAACAATTAGAAATTATTCATATTGATATATGGCAAAAAGAGCATTGGTCAGCGTAAGTGACAAAACCGGTTTAGTGGATTTTGTTCGTGGACTTCAGGCTGCAGGTTGGGAGATTATCGCAACGGGTGGCACGCAGCATCTTCTTGAAGAAAATGGTGTAAAGACGATTGGTATTTCTGAGATTACGGGTTTTCCTGAGATATGTGATGGTAGAGTCAAGACCCTTCATCCGAAAGTGCATGGTGCGCTCCTCGCACGCAGAGACGAACCCTCTCACCTTCAGGCACTTCAAGAGAATGGTATTGAGTTTATTGACCTTGTTTGCGTGAATCTTTATCCATTCCGCGAGACGATTGCTAAAGAAGGCACTACAATGGCTGAGGCTATCGAGAAGATTGATATTGGTGGCCCTTCGATGCTTCGTTCGGCAGCCAAGAACTTCAATGATGTTACCGTTGTATGCGACCCGGCTGATTACAACCTAATTCTCAGCGAGATTCAGGCTACTGGTTCTACTACCCTCCAAACGCGTCTGCAACTTTCAGCCAAAGCCTATACGCATACGGCAGAATACGACTGCTGCATCGCTACCTACATGCGCGAGCATGCCGGTTTGAATGAGAAACTCTTCTTGGAGTTTGACCTCAAGCAGAGCCTTCGCTATGGTGAGAATCCTCATCAGCAGGCTAAGTTCTACAGCGCTCTCAAGCCTATGCCGTTCTCGCTTGCTACCGCTCGTCAGATTCAGGGCAAGGAGATGTCGTATAACAATATTCAGGATGCCAATGCGGCGCTTTGTATTGTGCGTGATTTTCAGGATCCATGTTGCGTTGCCCTCAAGCACATGAACCCGTGTGGAGCAGCAGTAGCGCCTACGATTGAGGAAGCATGGCAGAAAGCGTATGAATCGGATACTGTAAGTATCTATGGTGGTATCGTGGTATGCAATCGTGAGGTTACCGAAGCAGTAGCACTCGGCATGAAGCCTATCTTCTTGGAAATAGTGATGGCTCCATCGTTTACTCCGGAAGCCCTCGAGGTATTATCATCAAAGAAGAACCTCCGCGTGCTGGAGGTGGATATGACGCCGTCAAATGAGCCTATTGATCAATATGTAAGCGTGAATGGCGGTTTATTGGTTCAGCATCTTGATACACAGATTGAGACCATTACTCCCGAGATGTGCGTAACGGAGACGAAGCCAACTCCCGATATGGCTGCTGATATGCAATTCGGATGGACTATCGTGAAGCACGTGAAATCCAATGCTATCGTAGTGGTTAAAGATGGTCACACGCTGGGGGTAGGAGCCGGACAGATGAATCGCGTTGGTTCTGCAGAGATAGCCCTCAAGCAAGCACAGGCTGCCGGTTATACAGAAGGGCTGATCTTGGCTTCTGATGGTTTCTTGCCATTTGATGATACCGTTGCATTGGCCGCACAATATGGCGTTTCGGCAATCGTACAGCCCGGTGGCTCTATTCGCGATAATGATTGTATTGCTAAAGCCAACGAACTTGGTATCTGCATGATGATGACCGGTACGCGCCATTTTAAGCATTAATTAGTATTTTTATTGATTAGGATAAGTTATTACATTCATCTCATTAACAGAGAATCCAATGAATAAAGTTCTCGTAATTGGTGGTGGCGGTCGCGAACATGCCATTGTAGATGCGCTCTCGCGCAGTCCGCAGGTTTCACAAATCTTCTGTGCTCCGGGTAATGCCGGAATAGCAGCGCAGGCTACGCTCGTTAATATCAAAGATACGGATGTAGAAGGGCTCTTGCAGTTTGCCAAAGAGCAGCAGATTGACCTTACAGTGGTGGGGCCAGAAGCAGCGTTGTCAGTAGGTGTGGTAGATGCTTTCCGAGCAGCAGGACTGCCGATTTTTGGTCATACGAAAGCTGCTACTCGAATTGAATCAAGTAAGGAGTTTGCCAAAGAGATCATGATGAAGTATGGTGTTCCTACTGCAGGTTATCGTTCTTTTTCCGATTTTGACGAAGCGCTCGCTTATGTGAAAGAAGGTGACTATCCGGCTGTAATCAAATACGATGGCTTAGCTGCCGGTAAGGGTGTGGTGATTGCATCTACGGAAGAAGAAGCTGAGGCTGCGTTGCGCGATATGCTGCTCGATGCTTCTTTTGGCGAAGGCAAGGTCGTAATAGAAGATTATCTGGAAGGTCCGGAGTTCTCCTTCATGTGTTTTGTGGATGGCGGCCGCGTATATCCCATGCCCTTAGCGCAAGATCATAAGCGCGCTTATGATGGGGATAAAGGTCCGAATACCGGCGGCATGGGTGCTTATACTCCGCTACCATTCATCACAGAAGCCGACGAACGCTTTGCGCTCGAGAAAGTACTTAAAGCTACGGCTGAAGGTATGGTGGCAGAAGGTTGCCCATTGAGTGGCGTGCTGTATGGAGGCCTGATGAAGACCAAGCAGGGTATTCGCGTGATAGAGTTCAACGCTCGTTTCGGCGACCCCGAAACGGAGGTTATCCTTCCGCTTCTGGATACCGACCCCTTCGAGGTGTTCAGCCGAATAGCGAAAGGACAACCGCTTCCGCCTATTCGCTGGAGAAAAGAAGCGACAGTAGGCGTTGTGCTGGCTTCTAATGGTTATCCCGGTACCTACGAAAAAGGCCATCTGATTGAAGGGGCTGATGCGTTTTCCGGAAAGATTTATCACATGGGTACTAAACTGCAAGATGGCAAATTGCTTACGAATGGTGGTCGGGTGATGATGTGCATCATGACGGGTAAAGACGTTAAAGAAGCATACGATAATGTGTATGATGAGATTCAGAAGATTCATTCAGATAACCTCTTCTACCGTAAAGATATTGCTCATTGGGCTATTGATTAACTGCCATAGGCGAGAAAATTTATGTATTAATCTGTAAAAGAATCTTGATATGATACTTGATGGAAAACAGCTTTCTCAAGAGCTGAAAGATGAGATGCGTCAAGAAGTTGATGCGCTTGCTCAGAAATATGGTCGTCGTCCGTGTTTGATGGTGGTGATTGTTGGCAATAATCCCGCCAGCCAGTCGTATGTACGCGGAAAAATCAAAGCAACGGAATATGTAGGATTTGAAGGCTCGCTTGTTTCACTACCTGAAGATGTTACGGAGGATGCTTTGATTGCAGAAATTGAGCGACTGAATCAGAATGAGTTGGTGGATGGAATATTGGTGCAACTTCCGCTCCCGAAACATATTTCTGAAGATCGCGTGATTGCATCCATCTCACCTGAGAAAGATGTAGATGGATTCCATGCTACCAATGTAGCCCGACTCTGGCTTAATCAGCCGTGTATCGTTCCTTGTACTCCTAAAGGAGTAATTGTAATGCTCGATCGTGCAGGAATTGAAATAACTGGCAAGAATGCAGTGGTTGTAGGTCGCAGCAATATTGTTGGCAAACCCGTAGCCAAACTGCTTTTGGATCGAAACGCAACCGTAACGATTGCGCATAGCCGCACCAAGAATCTGAAAGAAGTATGTCGTCAGGCAGATATTCTTGTAGCTGCAGTGGGTCGCCCGCAGATGCTTACGGCGGATTATATCAAGCCTGGTGCTGCAGTGATAGACGTAGGCATCAACCGCCTTGAGGATGGTCGATTGGTAGGCGATGTGGATTTTGAAGGAGCAAAAGCGATTGCCGGTGCTATTACGCCGGTACCAGGTGGGGTAGGACCTATGACCATCACCATGCTGATGCGTAATACCATCGAGTGTTTTCTCCGCAGAATGAATAATAATTGATTCATAAATAAGTTGATTTATAATAAATTCCATGACAATAGCAACTCCCCTAAAACCCTGTGCCACACGAGCTTTGCTGCTTGGTAGTGGTGAGTTGGGTAAAGAAATTACGATTGAACTTCAGCGATATGGCGTAGAAGTGATAGCATGTGATAAATATGCCAATGCCCCGGCTATGCAGGTGGCACATCGCTGCCATGTGTTTAATATGCTCGATGGTGAAAAGCTCCGTGAGATAGTAGAAGCAGAGCACCCATCACTTATTATTCCTGAGGTGGAAGCGATTGCTACCCCTACGCTTGTAGAGCTTGAGAAAGAAGGATATCATGTGATTCCTACTGCCAATGCTGCTTTCCTGACGATGAATCGCGAGGCTATCCGCCGATTGGCTGCTGAGGAATTGAAACTGAAGACTGCTCGCTATCGCTTTGCTGACAATCATGAGGAGTTTTTGACTGCTATTGAGGAGATAGGTTTGCCTTGCGTTGTGAAGCCGATTATGTCATCGTCGGGGCATGGGCAATCTACCGTGAAGAAACCGGAAGATATTGAGAATGCATGGGCCGTTTCTCAAGAAGGCGGACGTGCTGGTGCAGGACGAGTAATCGTAGAGGGTTTTGTAACGTTTGATTATGAAATCACGCTCTTGACCGTACGTCATGCCGGTGGTACCTTGTTCCTGGAACCTGTAGGGCATCATCAGGTGGATGGGGATTATCGTGAGTCATGGCAACCGCAACCGATGTCAAATGTAGCCATTGAGAAAGCACAACATATTGCTAAAGCCGTAACGGATGCGTTGGGTGGCTATGGAATATTTGGTGTAGAGATGTTCGTGTGTGGCGATGAGGTGATTTTCTCTGAGGTGTCGCCCCGTCCGCACGATACGGGTATGGTTACGATGATTTCTCAAGATCTATCCGAATTTGCACTCCATGCTCGTGCGATTTTAGGATTGCCTATTCCCGAGATTCGTTTCTTTGGGCCATCGGCTTCCAAGGCTATCGTTATTGAAGGCAACTCTGATAAAGTAGCATTCTCCGGGTTGGAGAAAGTGCTCGCTATTCCGGGTGTGCAGATTCGTTTGTTTGGCAAACCCGAAGTATGTGGACACCGCCGCTTTGGCGTGATTTTGGCTACCGATTCGTCGGTTGAAAAAGCACTTGAGAAAGCTGAGAAAGCGTATGCAGAGCTTGAATATACGGTGCTTCCGCGCTGATAAGCTAATTATTCAGAATTAATTTGAAATAAACATATGATCGATCGTTACAGCCGCGCAATTATGCGCAACATTTGGACTGAGGAGAATAAGTTCAAAGCTTATTTGGAGGTAGAGATTCTTGCTGCTGAAGCTTGGTCCACTCTGGGTGTGGTACCGGCAGAAGACGTAAAACTTCTGCGCGAAAAAGCTACGTTCAACGTAGATCGCATCCATGAGATTGAAGAAATTACCCGCCACGATGTGGTCGCATTTACCCGTACGGTAAGTGAATCGCTTGGTGAAGAAAAGAAATGGGTTCATTATGGTCTTACCTCTACCGATGTAGTAGATACTGCGAATGGCTACCTTCTCAAGCAAGCTAACGCTATTCTCCGCAAAGACTTGGCTTCTTTTATGGAAGTGCTGAAGCGCCGTGCGAATGAGTTTAAGTACACACCAGTAATAGGACGCACGCATGGTATGCATGCTGATGTAACGTCTTTTGGATTGAAATGGGCGTTGTGGTATGAAGCAATGGCGCGTAATATCGAGCGCTTTGAAATGGCGGCTCGAGGAGTGGAAGCAGGTAAATTGTCGGGTGCAGTAGGCAATTATGCCAATATCCCGCCTGCCATCCAAACCTATGTGTGTGAGCATCTTGGCATTGAATCGGCTAAGATTGCAACCCAAGTACTCGGTCGTGACCGCCATGCATTCTATCTCTCTACGCTCGCTTGTATAGCCGGCACGCTTGAGCAGATGGCTCTTGAAGTGCGCAATATGCAACGTCAGGAAGTAAGAGAAGTAGAGGAGGCTTTCCGCAAAGGGCAAAAAGGCTCCTCGGCTATGCCGCATAAGCGTAACCCTATTTCTTCAGAGAATATCTGCGGATGCGCTCGCGTAATGCGCGGTTATATGTGCACTGCCAATGAGAATATTGCTCTCTGGCATGAGCGCGATATCTCGCATTCGTCAACCGAACGTATTATTCTGCCGGATGCAACGATGCTCCTTGATTATATGCTCGCGCGTTTTGAGGGTATTTTGGATAACCTTGTTGTGTATCCGGAAAATATGCTTCATAACATCGGCCTCACTCATGGTGCTATCTTTGCACAACGCGTAATGAATGCACTTATTGAGAAGGGCTTCGTGCGTGAGCAAGCTTATGATTTGGTGCAGCCGGTAGCTATGAAAACGCTAATGGAAGGCGGTGAGATGCAGGAGAATCTGAAACGCACCCCTGCGGTAACCGAACATCTTACTGCAGAAGAAATCGACAATTGCTTCACGCTCGATTACTATATGAAGAACGTGGATTATATCTTCAATCAGGTAGGTATTTGATACTAATCAGGCAAAAGCCAACAAACATAAAAAATGATGAAAAAAGTAGATGTCATTTTAGGATTGCAGTGGGGCGACGAAGGTAAAGGTAAGGTCGTAGATGTCCTCACTCCGAATTATAGTGTAGTTGCTCGTTTTCAGGGAGGACCGAATGCGGGTCATACGCTGGAATTCAACGGCGAGAAATATGTGCTTCGCTCTATTCCTTCAGGTATTTTCCAAGGCGACAAGGTAAATATTATCGGTAATGGCGTAGTGCTTGATCCGCTGCTTTTTATGACCGAAGCTGAAGAATTGGCCAAGTCCGGTCATAACCTCAAGGAACGCTTGTTTATTTCCAAGAAAGCACACCTTATTTTACCTACTCATCGTTTGCTTGATAAGGCGAATGAAGCCGCTAAAGGTAAGGCAAAAATTGGCACAACCGGTAAGGGCATCGGCCCTACCTATACCGATAAGGTAAGCCGTAATGGATTGCGAGTAGGCGATTTGTTTGATCGTTTTGAAGAGAAATATGCAGCTGCCAAACTTCGCCATATTGAGATGATTGAGAGTTTGAATCGTCTTGCTGTAGAAAAGGGTGGTGAGGCTGTTTCGCTCGAAGGATTAGACGCGCTGGAAGCCGAATGGATGCGAGGTGCTGCGTATCTTAAGCAGTTCCGGGTGATTGATTCAGAGCATTTCGTAAATAATTGCCTGAAAGAAGATAAGTCCATTTTATGTGAGGGCGCGCAAGGTTCATTATTGGATGTGGATTTCGGTTCTTATCCTTTCGTGACCTCTTCCAATACCGTATGCGCAGGAGCATGTACGGGTTTGGGTATTGCACCTAATAAGATTGGCGAGGTGTTCGGCATTTTCAAAGCCTATTGCACACGCGTTGGCTCAGGCCCGTTCCCAACCGAATTGTTTGACGAAACGGGAGCCGAGATTCGCCGTATTGGCCATGAGTATGGTGCTGTTACCGGTCGTGAACGCCGCTGCGGATGGATAGATTTGGTTGCACTCAAATATACGATTATGCTGAATGGCGTAACCCAACTCATCATGATGAAGTCCGACGTGCTGGATACCTTCCCCACCATCAAAGCATGTATTGCATATAAGGTAAACGGCGAACTAACCAGCGAATTCCCCTTCAGCCTTGAGGGTGAAGTAGAGCCTCAGTATGTAGAGCTCCCCGGTTGGAACTGTGACCTTACAGGTTGCCGCTCAGAAGCCGATTTCCCGAAAGCGTTTAATGACTATATTGCCTTCCTTGAGAAAGAGCTTCAGACTCCTATCAAGATCGTGTCAGTAGGTCCTGATCGCGATGCAACCATTCTCCGAAATTAATAAATCCAAATAATAGAGTCAATGACTCAACTATCTATGCGAAAAGTAACATTGCGTCTATCGGATGGAACCTGTTTTCATGGTACTTCATTTGGCTACGAACAACCTGTAGCGGGTGAGGTGGTGTTTAATACAGCCATGATGGGCTATCCCGAGAGTCTTACCGATCCTTCGTATGCTGGCCAGTTGATGGCTCTTACGTATCCGCTTGTCGGCAATTATGGTGTACCGGCTTTTTCGATGGAAGCCGATGGCTTGGCAACCTTCATGGAGTCTGACCGTATTTATGCATCTGCCATCATTGTGAGCGATTATAGCGAACGATACAGCCATTGGAACGCTCATGAGAGTCTTGCTGAATGGCTGAAAAGAGAGCATATTCCCGGCATCACGGGAATAGACACTCGTGCCCTCACGAAATGTTTGCGCGAACATGGTGTAATGATGGGGCAGATTATTTTTGATGACGAACCAGACAATTTGCCGGAAGCTACCTATGAAGGTGTCAACTTCGTGGATGAGGTTTCTTGCAAAGAAGTAATCACCTATCGGCAGGAAGGTCTGGAGAATCCCAAGAAAGTGGTCTTGCTCGATTGTGGCGTTAAGCACAATATTATTCGTTGCCTTGTTCGCCGCGGAGTAGAGGTTATTCGTGTGCCTTGGGATTATGACTTTAATCAACTCGAATTTGATGGTCTATTCCTTTCAAACGGCCCTGGTGATCCGAATACTTGCGATATTGCTGTGCAGCATATTCGTAAGTTTATTGAGGCGGAGATGCCGAAGCAAGAGAGCCGACCGCTTATGGGTATCTGCATGGGTAATCAGCTCTTGGGCAAGGCAGCAGGCGCTACCGTATATAAACTCAAATACGGCCATCGAAGCCACAATCAGCCTGTAAGAATGGTTGGTACGGAGCGTTGTTTTATTACTACGCAAAACCATGGTTATGCCGTTGATACGGAGACCCTGATGCCCGGTTGGGAACCATATTTCGTAAACATGAACGATGGCTCCAATGAGGGTATTCGCCACACGTCCAAACCATGGTTCTCCGCACAGTTCCATCCTGAAGCTTGCGCAGGTCCGGTTGATACCGAGTTTCTCTTTGATGACTTCATAGCCCTTCTTAAATAAGGACGAAGCTATCCGTATTCTAAGTACATAACGTAATTTGCGTTTTTCATGAAAATAGAAAACATACATAAAGTCCTGGTATTAGGTTCCGGAGCGCTGAAAATTGGCGAAGCCGGCGAATTTGACTATTCCGGCAGTCAAGCACTCAAAGCGCTTCGCGAGGAAGGTGTCAGCACTGTGCTTATCAACCCCAATATTGCTACCGTTCAGACCTCTGAGGGTGTAGCCGATAAGATCTACTTCCTCCCCGTATCGCCCTATTTCGTAGAGAAGGTGATTCAGAAAGAGCAACCCGATGGCATTCTCCTATCGTTTGGTGGCCAAACGGCCCTCAACTGCGGTGTGGAGCTTTATAAAGAGGGAATCCTGGAGAAATATGGCGTGCAGGTTCTCGGTACGCCTATCCAAGCGATTATCGATACGGAAGACCGTGAATTGTTCGTAGAACGACTCAATGAGATAGATGTAAAAACCATCAAATCAGAAGCTTGCGAAACGATAGAGGCAGCTCGTGAAGCTGCTGCTCGATTGGGCTATCCCGTTATTTTGCGAGCCGCTTATGCGCTTGGAGGATTAGGTTCTGGCTTCTGCGACAATGAAGAACAGCTTAATCGTTTGGCTGAAAAAGCCTTCTCTTTCTCTCCTCAGGTGCTTGTAGAGAAGAGCTTGAAGGGATGGAAAGAGATTGAGTATGAGGTAGTTAGAGACCGATACGATAATTGCATCACCGTCTGCAATATGGAGAATTTTGACCCGCTTGGCATCCATACCGGTGAGTCGATAGTGATTGCTCCTTCGCAGACGCTGACCAACTCCGAATATCATAAACTTCGTGCGTTGGCCATCAAGATCATTCGTCATATTGGTATTGTGGGCGAATGTAATGTGCAATACGCCTTTGATCCCGAATCGGAGGATTATCGCGTAATTGAGGTGAATGCTCGTCTCTCGCGTTCTTCTGCCTTGGCTTCCAAGGCTACGGGCTATCCGCTGGCCTTCGTAGCAGCCAAACTTGGCATGGGATATGGTCTTTTCGAACTGAATAACTCGGTTACCAAAACCACCTCGGCTTTCTTTGAGCCGGCGCTCGATTATGTGGTATGTAAGATTCCGCGCTGGGACCTGAATAAGTTCAGAGGCGTGGATCGCGAGCTTGGTTCTTCGATGAAGTCCGTAGGCGAAGTGATGGCTATTGGTCGCACGTTTGAAGAAGCCATTCAGAAGGGTTTGCGCATGATAGGGCAGGGAATGCATGGTTTTGCAGCCAATAAGGCGCTCCAAATAGAGGATATAGATCGCTCGCTTGCAGCACCTACGGATAAGCGTGTTTTCGTAGTAGCAGAGGCGCTCAAGCAGGGCTACAGCATCGAGCGAATCCACGAGCTCACCAAGATTGACTTGTGGTTCTTGCAGAAGTTGGAGAATATCTTCATTACTGAAAAAGAGTTAAAGCGTGTAGGCGGACTCAATAATGTGGATGCTGACTTGATGCGTAAGGCCAAGCGTCAGGGCTTCTCTGATTTCCAGATTGCTCGTGCTACTGGCTTGATGGCTGAAGGTATGGACTCAGATGAAGCCGTACTGCAAGTGCGCCAATACCGCAAATGGCTCGGTGTACTTCCGGTTGTGAAGCAGATTGATACGCTTGCAGCTGAGTATCCTGCGCTCACGAACTATCTGTATCTTACGTATTCCGGCGTGAGCGGAGATGTAGATTATAAGGGTGATAAACGCTCTATCGTAGTATTGGGTTCGGGTGCATATCGCATCGGCTCGTCTGTAGAGTTTGACTGGTGCGGCGTACAAGCGCTCAATACCATTCGAGAAAACGGATTCCGCTCGGTAATGATCAATTATAACCCTGAGACGGTATCTACTGACTATGATATGTGTGATCGCCTGTATTTCGACGAGCTTACTTTTGAGCGCGTGATGGATATCCTCGAATTGGAGAATCCGCATGGCGTTATTGTCAGCACAGGTGGTCAGATTCCCAATAATCTGGCGCTGAAACTGGATCAGCAGCACATGCCTATTTTAGGTACTACCGCTCAGTCTATTGACAATGCAGAAGATCGCGATAAGTTCTCGGCAATGCTCGATAGAATAGGAGTGGATCAGCCGGAATGGAGCGCACTTACTTCGCTCGAAGATATTCATACCTTTGTAGAGAAAGTGGGGTATCCTGTGCTGGTGCGTCCGTCCTACGTATTGTCAGGTGCAGCAATGAACGTATGCTCAAACGATGAGGAACTTAATCGCTTCCTCTCGCTTGCAGCCAATGTAAGCCAGAAGCACCCTGTGGTGGTTAGCAAATTCATGCTTAACACCAAGGAAGTGGAGATGGATGCTGTTGCCCGCAATGGTGAGATTATTGCGTATGCTATTTCGGAGCACGTGGAGTTTGCAGGTGTGCACTCTGGTGACGCTACGATTATGTTCCCGGCTCAGAAACTCTATGTGGAAACGGTTCGCCGTATTAAGAAGATATCCGGTCAAATTGCTCGCGAACTGAAGATTTCGGGTCCGTTTAACATCCAGTACCTCGCGCGCGATAATGAAATTAAGGTGATTGAATGCAATCTTCGCGCATCGCGTTCGTTCCCATTTGTAAGCAAAGTGCTGAAAATCAATCTCATAGATATAGCCACTCGCATCATGCTTGGCTTACCGGTAGAGAAACCTTCGAAGTCGTGCTTTGACTTCGATTATGTAGGCGTAAAAGCGTCACAGTTCAGCTTCAACCGCTTGCAGAATACCGACCCTCGCTTAGGTGTAGATATGGCTTCTACGGGTGAGGTGGGTTGCCTTGGCGAGGATGCCAACAGCGCACTACTCAAGTCGATGCTCTCCGTAGGACAACGCGTTCCTGAACATAACGTACTCATTTCTGCTGGTGACCCCAAGCATAAGACCATGCTGCTCAATGCGGCTCGTCAGCTTGTGAATAAGGGCTATAAGGTATATGCTACTCGCGGAACCTCCAAGTTCCTCACCGAGTCGGGCGTAGAGAACACCCGCGTATGGTTGCCCTCTGAGTTGGCAGAAGAGAGGCCTGTGAATCTGGATATCCCCATGGCGCTCGATATGCTCCACAACAAGGAGATTGATCTCGTAATCAGCATCCCGAGAGATATCGTTACGGATGAGAAGCACAATGGCTATCGCGTTCGGCGCGCTTCCATCGACCTCAATATTCCGCTGATTACCAATCCGCGATTGGCAGCAGCGTTCGTCAACGCATTCTGCACCGTGCCGCTTGATTCGCTCGATATCACCGCATGGGATGAATATTAATTGAAATCATTGGGAAATCCCCCACAATGGGGGGGCTCCCTTCAAATAGCAGTTGTTGCTAATAATTAAGGTGGGTTCTAAAAATTAGCTGTTTAGATTTTTTGTTACCCACAATAATGAATAGTTTTTTTTAGTGGGAATTTTTAGAACCCACCTTTACAGTTTGTATGAAAGCTCTTACTTCTACCAACTTCCATTTCCCCGGTCAGACAGGGGTGTACAACGGCAAAGTCCGTGATGTGTATTTTTTGGAGAACGATCTGCTCGTAATGGTCGCTACGGATCGTATCTCTGCCTTTGATGTGATTCTCCCCAAGGGTATTCCTTTTAAGGGACAGATCCTCAATCAGATTGCAGCTAAGTTCCTTCGCCTGACGGAGGATATTGTGCCGAATTGGCTGGTGGCTACTCCCGATCCGATGGTGTCGGTTGGCCGTTGCTGCAAGGGCTATCCAGTAGAGATGATTGTACGCGGTTACCTCTGCGGTAGCGCATGGCGAGCCTATAAGAATGGTGTGCGCGAGATCTGCGGTGTACGGTTGCCCGAAGGCATGCGTGAGAATGAGAAATTCCCCACGCCCATCCTTACGCCTACTACCAAAGCCGAGATTGGTACGCACGACGAGGATATTTCTCGCGAAGAGATTATCGCCCGCGGTCTTGTGCCTGCTGATGAGTATGCGCAGATTGAGAAATACGCATTGGCGCTCTTTGAGCGTGGTCAGCAGATTGCGGCAGAGCAGGGGCTGATTCTTGTGGATACCAAATATGAGTTTGGCAATTACAATGGTCAGATTATGCTTATGGACGAGGTGCACACGCCTGACTCCAGCCGTTATTTCTATAAAGAAGGCTATGAGGAGCGTTTCCTTGCTGGCGAGCCGCAAAAACAGCTGTCTAAGGAGTTTGTGCGCGAATGGTTGATGGAGAATGGTTTCCAAGGAAAAGACGGACAGCAAGTGCCGGAAATGACGGATGCCGTTGTCAGTGGAATCACCGCTCGTTATGAGGAGTTGTATGAGGGTATTACCGGCGAAAAGATTGACCTTTCGCAAGAAACGGAAGACTTGGCTGCTCGTATTGAGAAGAACGTAACCGATTATCTCACCAAATAAAGACGGGTTGTTGTATATAATATGGCAGGATTTTTCGGTTCAATAGGTAAGTATTCTTGTGTAGCAGATGTTTTTTACGGCACGGACTACCATAGTCATCTTGGCACCCGTCGTGCTGGTATGGCTACGTTTTCGGAGGAGAATGGTTTTCGCCGGGTGATTCACTCCATTCAGCAATCCCCTTTCCGTACGAAGTTCGAAGACGAACTCAATGATTTTTCGGGTAATGCCGGTATAGGAATCATCTCCGATACCGATGCACAACCGTTGCTCTTTAATTCGCATTTAGGCCGTTTTGCGGTTTCTACGGTTGGGAAGATTCTGAATGCAGAAGAACTCGTAGAGCATCTTTTGCAGGAGAATATGCACTTGTCAGAATTCAGTTCCGGACGCATCAATCCTACGGAATTGGTAGGTTTGCTGATCGTAAAAGGTAAAACGTTTGTAGATGGTATAGAAAACGTCTATCGCCTTGTAAAGGGCTCATGCAGCATCTTGGTGCTTACCGAAGATGGTATCATCGCCGCTCGCGACAGCTGGGGCCGAACGCCCATTGTAGTCGGACGAAGAGACGATGCGTATGCAGTAGCATCTGAATCGTCGGCATTTCAGAATTTAGGTTATGAGACCGAATATTTTGTAGGTCCAGGTGAGATTGTTCGCATCACGGCTGACCACATGGAGCAGCTCCGCAAACCCAGTCCGCGTAAGCAAATATGCTCATTCTTATGGGTGTATTACGGCTTCCCCACTTCGGATTACGAGAATCGCAATACGGAGGAAGTGCGCAATGCGTGTGGTGAGGCTATGGGACGCATCGATACCACCGAAGTGGACTGCGCTTGCGGCATTCCGGATAGCGGTATTGGTATGGCTATCGGCTATGCTTCGGGTCACGGCGTGCCGTATCGTCGTGCTATTTCCAAATATACCCCCACGTGGCCTCGCTCTTTCACCCCTTCCAAGCAGGAAATGCGCGAACTGGTAGCCAAGATGAAGTTGATTCATAATGGAGCCGTTCTTCGCGATAAACGCGTGTTGTTCTGCGATGATTCCATTGTACGCGGTACCCAACTTCGCGACAATACCAAATGCCTGTTTGAAGCCGGTGCGAAAGAGGTGCATATGCGTATTGCCAGCCCACCATTGCTCTACGGCTGCCCGTTTATTAATTTCACCTCCTCCAAGTCAGAGATGGAGCTGCTGACGCGCCGATTGATTGCGGAGTTTGAGGGAATGGATGCTGCCAACGATCCGGAACGTCTGAAAGCGTATAGCAAGACCGATTCGCCGGAGTATCTGAGAATGGTGGAGGCTATCCAAAATCGCTTCGGACTCAGTTCGCTCCGCTTCACCCGATTGGAGGACCTGGTGGAGGCTATCGGCTTGCCCAAATGCGAATTGTGTACGCATTGCTTTGATGGCAGTTCGGATTTCTCACTCCGAGAAACCAATCTCTAAGTGCCCAAACGGAGTCGCCTGCTCATGAAGTGGCGGAGTAGGGTACTTTTTAGAACACACCTTAAAAATGGCTCAATGAGGCTGAAATAATACAAAATCTCTCCCGTTTGCAAACTAAATTGAGCAATCGGGAGATTTTTTTTCGGCAATGTTTTGCAGTTTCGGAAATATTTTGTAACTTTGCATCGCAAAGTGATTGAAGCGGTCGATTCTACAATCCGCTGCTTTCGTTAATAACATTGCATAGTTATCGTTTTTAATCATAAATTATTACTAATCTACAACATGATTTACTCTAAAGAAGTACAAGAAATGTGCGTAGTAGCTAAGGGCCCGAAGCATGGTCCTGCTCCAATCCCCGAAGAGGGCAAGTGGGTAAAAGCTACTGAGATTAAAGACATCTCCGGTATGACGCATGGTATCGGCTGGTGCGCACCCCAGCAGGGTTGCTGCAAGCTGAGTTTGAACGTAAAAGATGGCGTTATTGAAGAAGCGCTCGTAGAGACCATCGGTTGCTCGGGTATGACGCATTCTGCTGCAATGGCAGCTGAGATTCTCCCGGGTAAGACCATCCTCGAAGCACTCAATACTGACCTCGTTTGCGACGCTATCAACACCGCTATGCGCGAGCTCTTCCTCCAGATCGTTTACGGCCGTACGCAGTCTGCTTTCTCGGAGGGCGGTCTTGCTATCGGTGCAGGCCTTGAGGATTTGGGTAAGGGCCTTGTTAGCCAGTGCGGTACCCTCTTCTCTACTAAGGAGAAAGGTGTACGCTACCTCCAGCTCACCGAGGGATATATCACCAAAGAGTTCCTCGATGCTGACAACGAAGTGTGCGGTTATGAATATGTTCACATGGGCAAATTCATGGACGCTGTAAAGAAAGGTATGGATGCCAACGAAGCGCTCAAGAGCGTGACCGGTACCTACGGCCGCACCACTGAAGAGCAGGGTGCTGTTAAGTTCATTGACCCACGTAAAAATTAAGGAGGAAACAATATGATTCGTGAAGTAAAATTTGAGTCTCAAGACCGTCGTATGAAGCAGATTCTTGCTGCTCTCAACGAAAACGGCATTTCCTCTATTGAAGAGGCAAACGAAATCTGCGAGAAGGCAGGTCTCGATCCCTATAAGACTTGTGAAGAAACGCAGCTTATCTGCTTTGAGAACGCAAAGTGGGCTTACGTTGTAGGTTCGGCTATCGCAATCAAGAAGGGCTGCAAAAACGCTGCTGATGCTGCTGAGGCTATTGGTATTGGTTTGCAGGCATTCTGCATCCCCGGTTCGGTAGCTGATGACCGTAAGGTTGGTCTCGGCCACGGTAACCTCGCTGCTCGTCTGCTCCGTGAGGAGACCGAGTGCTTTGCATTCCTCGCTGGCCACGAGTCTTTCGCTGCTGCTGAAGGCGCTATCAAGATTGCTGAGAAGGCTAATAAGGTTCGCCAGAAGCCGCTCCGCGTTATCTTGAATGGTCTTGGCAAGGATGCTGCTATGATCATCTCTCGTATCAATGGTTTCACGTATGTGCAGACCGAGTTTGATTACTTTACGGGCGAACTGAAGATCGTTTGCACGAAGGCTTACTCCAATGGTCCTCGCGCTAAGGTGAACTGCTATGGTGCTGATGATGTTCGCGAGGGTGTAGCTATCCTCTGGCATGAGAACGTAGATGTATCGATTACTGGTAACTCTACCAACCCGACCCGTTTCCAGCACCCCGTAGCTGGTACGTATAAGAAAGAGCGCGTGCTCGCTGGTAAGCCGTACTTCTCTGTAGCTTCAGGTGGCGGTACCGGACGTACGCTCCATCCCGATAACATGGCTGCTGGTCCTGCTTCGTATGGTATGACTGACACCCTCGGCCGTATGCACTCTGACGCACAGTTCGCTGGTTCGTCGTCGGTTCCTGCACACGTAGAGATGATGGGCTTCCTCGGTATTGGTAACAACCCGATGGTTGGTTGTACGGTTGCTTGCGCAGTGGACGTTGCTACTGCTCTCAATAAGTAATCCGTTCATTCGAATAAGTAATCCTTCATTCGAGTATAAAAAAGGTCGTCTGATGCATTCAGACGGCCTTTTTTGTTGCTGACAAGCGCCTTGAAACGCGCTTTAGCGCTTGGAACAGAGCCTTTGGCTCTACCTGGAACACCCTCCGGGCTGCTGTTTACTCGAATCCGGCGTCGTCATCAGAGCTGCCGCCACCTTGCGAGCCAGAACCGCCAGTCTGCGAGCCGCCCGAAGTTGATCCGGAGCCGCTGGAACCGCCAGTCTGTGAGCCGCCCGAAGTTGAGCCGCCAGGCTGCGAGCCGGAGCCAGAATCGCTACCAGAGCCGACAGGCTGCGAGCCGCCCGAAGTAGAGCCGCTGCCGCCTGCCGGAGCAGAAGCTGCAGAGGCCGCGCTATTGGGGCTGAGGAAGACCGTGTTGGTGCCGCCGTAGCTCTCGGCTGCCATGTCGTAGGCTGCTTCGCTCTGGTATTCAGTGAGCAGGGCGTTGTCGCAGATCAGGTACTGCGTAGATACCAAGGTCTTGCCGGCCTGCTTGCGCGAATGTACCCATGCCATGCCGTGGTCACCGAAGTCGTAGCCAGCCTTGGCAGCCAGACAACCGGACTGTACCGCAAAACCGCGGTCATCCACGAGCGGAAGCAACGTAGCCGAATTGTTCTTATCGAGCACAATCGCACATGCCTCAACGTCAGCAATGGGCATATTGGTCACCTCGTTGATGGTCTGATGCACGAGGAAAAAGGTGATTTGGTCGCCGTAATTGAACTCACGGTTGTTGGTCACTACAGCGTTAGAGAACTGCGCGATGGTCGTGTTTGCCGTGATGGTGAGCGACCCGAGCGCGATGCTGGTAACGGCCTGATTGCCTTTGCCTGCTACGCTGATGCTCTTGAGGATACCCTGGGTGATGGCATACGGAGCAACGATGCAAGCGCCTGCGTTGACTTCCTGCTTGGTGAGGTACACCGGTGCGAGGGCGAGGTTGGTGGAAACGAACTTCGCGTAGTCGTTGCGTCCATTGGTGGAGCCGCCAAAAGCGAGCTTCATGTAATCACGGAGTACCTTGTACATTCTTACTACATTCGCCCACTTCATGCGTTGCTTCTGCTGAGGCAACGTCTTGGCGTCGGTGGTTGAACTGATTTTTTCTGATACAACGGTCTTGCCGCCCAGTTGTTTGAACGTGAGATTGCCGGCGGAGCCGTTGAGTTTGCTAATGATTCCTTTGAGAATTGCCATAATAAAAATTGTTTTAGAAGTTAATAAATAGAGTTGTTGTTTGTTCTACCCTTGCCGCATTCTGCCGCAAGTTTGCCGCTTTTCGCTGCTAATTCGCTGCTAATTCGCCGCAAGTTCGCTGTAAATTCGCTTCTTCTTCGCTTCGGATTCGTTTGCTCTCCGTTTTTTTCCGTTTTTTTCCGTTTGTTTTCCGTTGTGGAACGGAGAAAAAACGAATGTAGAACAAATGTACAACGAATGTAGAGCGAGAGTAGAACGGAGATCGAACGGAGA
>JALFZG010000041.1 GCA_022784645.1 Bacteroidales bacterium | reverse complement strand
CCCCAAGTAAGGCGCATCAGCAGACCGGCCCGCAGGAGAAAAAGTGGAAGGGATGGACGCCAAAGCCATCCTCAGAGGCTGCAGCTGCAGCCTCTGAGGACCCCTCCTCTACCAAGTCTGACAACTGTCAACAAAATTAGGGAAGTGTCTATGTTTTTAGGAAACTGTCAACTTTCTTAGGAAAAATAGTATTAACCTGTCTACTTTTTTTAGGAAAAGACATGGTCGCCGGTTACCGCGGTTACCCGGGTTACCCCGGTTACCTCCTGCCTTTTTTTATGGGGAAAATGCTTTTAATAATATTATATATTATTAAACTCCTATATATAGCACAATTTCAGAAAAAAACACACGTTGGGTAACCGAGGTAACCGCGGTAACCAGGGCTACCGAAGGCTACCGAGACTGATTGAGCTGCTTACTCCCGAGGCTGATAGAGGCTGCCGGTTACTCCGGTTACCCTGGTTACCCCGGTTACCTCCTGCCTTTTTTTATGGGGAAAATGCTTTTAATAATATATCATATTATTAAACTTCTATATATAGCACAATTTCCGAAAAAAAACACACGTTGGGTAACCCGGGTAACCGAGGTAACCGGGGGCATCGAATGCTTGATTGAGCTGCTTGCTCCGGAGGGTGTTTGGGGTTGCCGGTTACCTGGGTTACCTCGGTTACTCCTTGTATTTTTTCTTTTTCCCCAATTTCTCTCTTTGTCTCCCCAAAAATACCCTTTTTACCTCCGATTTCCCCTCAAAGTGCTGTTTTTTCACGAATTTTCGTTGTATTATACCTCAATTTTGACCACAAAATATAACATAAACAGCAAAAATCAGTATGCTAAAAAACTTTTAATATAATATAATATTAATATTATATTATATTAACTCCTATATATATAGCCACAAAAAATTTTTTTTACAAGGAGTAACCGGAGTAACTGAGGTAACCGCAATAAAAAATTTATCATATTCAACAATGGTTACCTAAGTTACTTCGGTTACTCCTTGTTTTTTTTTCTTGCTTTGCCCAATCATTGGGGCACATGCACGTAATCCGGACCAATACCGCACGCAATCCGGACCAACCCATTGCCATATCAAAAAAAAGCAGTACCTTTGCACTCGCATTCGGCACTTGAGGACTACGAATCAGATGAGGTCACGAATCAGATGAGGTCACGAAATCGTCGGAGAGGGCATAGCTAACGAAAGTCTCATCCCGGGTCAGAGACTTAAGCGCTTCTCCTCCTCTCCCCAAAAAATCCGAGATTTTAGGGGACTCCGAAAAGAAAAACTCTCTCCACGAAAGCACCACGATTGCTCCACATTGCCTCCACGATCCCGTGTGTAGCGCGTGTGTAATAGTGGTTTTTTACTAACCCCCTGCGCGCGTTCCAGGGGGCGGAGCGGCGGAGAGCGGAGCGGATTAGGACGCAGATAATATCTCCTGCCAACAAACAATACAAAATAGCCCTTCGGGCGTTCCAGGAGTTCAAAGCGCCAAGGCGCGTTCCAAGAGGCCGGAGACCGTTCCAATTGCCCTGCGGGCGTTTCAAGACCCCCTCGATCCCCTTTACGAGGGAGAAGAGGGTTTCAGGAACGAGA
This sequence comes from Bacteroidales bacterium, assembly GCA_022784645.1. Taxonomy (GTDB): domain Bacteria; phylum Bacteroidota; class Bacteroidia; order Bacteroidales; family Paludibacteraceae; genus Colicola. Next base: position 31,069 of record JALFZG010000041.1, on the reverse strand, counting down.
AATAATTTTGGTAATTTTGTATAATTTTGTTCTTTTAAATAACAAGATTTTTCAACGAGCAAGCTATTTTTTTTGAATACAACGAGTAATTTTGTAAAATTTTGAGAAATTTTGTTTCTTAAATTTTCTGCCAATGATGGAGGAAAAATTGTTAATTTAAGTGAAAAATAATGGGCAAAAGTGAAAGTTTCTTAAGCTTGCGGGTATTTTAACGGCATGGGTAAGATTTTTGCTGGGTAAGAAAACGTATCACAATTATGAATAAAATGGAACATTTTTTGACACATTTTCAGACTCGATTGCAAACGCATTGGAACAAACCCTCTCTCACCGACTACTACGGTGGCGCCGATTATACGCTCGGGCAAGTGGCTACAGCGATGCGCAAAATCGAGATGCTCATGGATTTGATGGACGTTAAGCAGGGCGATAAGGTGGCCCTCTGCGGCAAGAATTGCGCCAACTGGGGTGTCGCTTTCTTGAGCTGCATGGCAGCACGACGAGTAGCCGTAAGTATCCTGCCCGACTTTACGCCAGAGGCGGTGATGTATCTCACCGACCATTCTGATGCGAAGATGCTTTTCGCCTCGGATTTTATTTGGAAAACGCTTGATCCTCAGCAGATGCCGCAGTTGCAAGCTGCTATCCTGCTCGAAGATTTCGAATTAGCCTATGCGGCCAATGAAGGTATCGAACAAGCCTATGCACAGTGGCAAACGGCATTCCTCCAAGCCTATCCTGGCGGTTTCCAACTCAGCGATGTGCACTATCAACTCGGCGACCTCGATGCGCTCGCGGTAATCAATTATACCTCGGGAACCACCTCCTCGCCCAAGGGCGTGATGCTCAGTTACCGCAGCATCTCCTCCAATATAGCATCTGCTTATGAGCACATGCGCGACATCAAGGATACCGACACGCTCGTGAGTATCCTCCCAATGGCCCATATGTTTGGTCTCGTTTTGGAGTTTCTCTATGAGGTGACCACCGGTCTGCATATTTATTTCCTCGGCAAAACGCCTTCGCCTACACAATTGCTCAAGGCTTTCAACGATGTGAAGCCGTTTATGATCGTGTGCGTGCCGATGGTGGTGGAGAAAATCTTCCGCAAGGCTATCCTTCCGAAACTGCGTAAGCCGCTCCTGCGTGTGCTCTGGAATACGCCATTGGTGAATATCCCCATTCGGAAGAAAGTGAAGAACCGTTTCATTCAAGCCTTGGGCGGCAACCTGCGCTACGTGATGATTGGTGGTGCAGCGCTCAATCAGGAGGTGGAGCGCACGATGAAACAGATGAAGTTGCCTTATACCGTTGGCTATGGCATGACCGAGTGCGGCCCGCTGATTGCGTTTGAGGACTGGCCACGTTTCGCTCCCACGTCTTGCGGCAAGACCATCTCCCGAATGGAGGTACGCATCGACTCTTCCGACCCTCTTCATGTTCCGGGTGAGATTCAAACGAGAGGCGAGAACCTCATGATTGGCTATTACAAAAACGATGAAGCTACCCGCATGACGTTCACGGCTGATGGTTGGCTCCGCACCGGCGACCTCGGATTGATGGACAAGAAAGGCAATATCTTCATCAAAGGCCGGAGCAAAAACATGATCTTAGGCCCCTCCGGGCAGAATATCTATCCGGAAGAGATTGAGGATAAGATTTGCTCTTTCCGCTATGTGATGGAGGCTATCGTGGTTGATCGTGGCGGAAAAATCACCGCGCTCATCTATCCCGATCCGGTGCGTTTGCGCAAACATGGCGAGGAGGGAGTGAAACGTGCGCTCCGTAATCATATTGACAACGTCAACAGCGAGCTGCCCAAATACGAGCAGATTATGGATTTTGAGCTGCGAAAAGAGGAGTTTGAGAAGACGCCAAAGAAGAGTATCAAGCGGTATCTATATAGCTGATTGATAGCAGGCGCGAGCAAGCGATTGGCGCGCGAATACTATTCGCGGCTAAGTGAACGATACGCGATGCAGATTGGGCAATTTCGCGACAAAGTGAATGACGCGATGCGATTGGGCAAAATAATAAGCAACGCGAAAGCGCTGCTTATTATTTACCGCAGTATAGCTGATGGCAGATACTGTTCGATAGTAGCCTATTGAGCAAACAATTTGCTATTCAGCGAACAGTTCGTTACTTAGCGAACAGTTCGTTAAATAAGTTATTTAACGAACGTCAGTTTGTTCAGGCGGCCGCGATAGACATCGGTGAAGGACTCGGTGCGACTTTGGCCTCCAATGATGTAGATATAATGCGCGTCGTTATCTACAAACACGCTCGCTTTCTGGCGGCTTCTATACGATTCGGGCAATTGGTTCTTGGTCGTATCCGGCAGGGTCCAATGTAAGCCCTCATCGATGGAAATCAGTTGGTTATCAGCGCTTAATGCATTGTCTTCACTTACGCTTCCGAACATGTGGAATTCATCGTTGTACAGCACGATCGATGCTCCGGTAAGCGAAGCAAATGAGGGTTGCTCAATCGAGAAATTGGCCAAAGAATAGCCCTTCCCTTTGAGATATTCCATATTCCATCGGGTGTTGAGACTATTGCCCTGTAAGTCAAATCCGCCTACGATCATCGCGCGTTTGCGGTTGCTTGCAGAGGTGAAGGGCAAGGCCGCATAATCGCTTACGGGGAAATTGCTTGGCAGCACCTCTCCGGTGAGTGCCATCCTTCCTCCGCGTGCCATATTACAGAGTTGAAGTTGCTGATCGGGCCGCTGAGCGATGCCCCAGATGCTGTCGTTGAAGAGGAAAAGCATGTTCAGCAGGCTGAATCCGCTTACGTCTGTACTTTGCCAATTCAAGCCATCGGTAGAGGTATAGAGTTTATCGCCAGAAGGGTAGTAGAGCGTGTTCTCCACTTGCAGAATCTTCCTAACTGCACAATTGGCCGGGAGCGAATTAACCACTTGTCCGGCTGACCATGATGCACCATTGGCAGAGGTGTATAATTGCGTTTGGAAACCATTGCCGGCAAAGAACAACAGCTTGTCGCCAAGCATCATGGCCTTCGTTTCTGCTCCATCGGCGCGGAACACCTCCTCATTGAGGCACTCCCATTGATACAAGTCAGGGTCAACGGTGTGTACGTTTACGTAAATCTCATAATACTTACCCGTTTCTTTATCGCTCGCCATCACAAAGAGTTGTACGGGCTGCACGGAGAAATTGATGGTGTCGGCCCCCGTGTAAATGATGGTGTCAGCTGTGGAATCAGCGCCCGTGTAGAACACCGTATATGCCGGCGTATGATTGAAACTGAGCGATGGTATCACAGAGTCAATACGCGTGCCGAATCGGAGCGAATCAGGGTTGTAAATGCGGCCCGTATCGGTGCTGGTGATGATTGTGAACTTGGCCTCTGCCAAACCCGGAAAACTGTCGTTTTTGGAGAACGTCATAGCGGTAACGAGTGCTTCGTTATATTCCTTGACTTCCGTTTCGTTTTTATCATCTAAGCAGCTTACCAACAGGATTGGCAGCAGCAGGAGCATATAAATCAGATTCTTTCGCATGAAATATTTGGTTATATGAAAAAAAAGTTGTACCTTTGTGGAGTTTTTTGAATAATTATCGTGTATGTTATTTGAAAGTCAGATATATTCCTTACTTCGATTTTTACCATATTGGCGCAATAAGAAGCAGAAAAATGCACTTCGGCAGCATCTTGAAATGAAGCGTCGAGCCATGCCTAAGGAGGAGGCAGAATCGCTCTCAACAGCCGTTGTGTCTCGCCTTGAATCGGTGCCTGAGTTTCAGGAAGGGCGCAAAATTATGCTCTATTATCCCATTCGCAACGAGGTGGATGTTCGTCCATTGCTAGAAGCGTATCAAGATGCGAAGGTGTTGCTGCTGCCGGTTGTGCTGAAAGGGCACAAGATGGAGCTTAGGCAATATACCGGTCCCGAGAGCCTGAAGAAAGGCAGATATAATATCCCCGAGCCGATTGGCGAGCGCTACACAGGACGTATCGATACAATAATCGTGCCGGGAGTGGGTTTTGACCGTCATTTGCACCGGATTGGACGCGGAGGCGGTTATTACGACCGCTTCTTGAAGAAGCATCCAGAGGCAAAGAAAGTGGCTGTTGCGTATGATTTCCAAATCGTTGACAACGTGCCGGTCAATTGTTTCGATCGCAAGGTGGATGCCATCATCACGCCTACTACCATCATTCGCTAATCAGCGCCCCTTTCGCAAGGTTGCATTGCAACGGCTGTGTGATTGGTTCGCCCCTTCGCAAGGTATCAGATACCGAGTTCGGGTTGCTGTGCGCGAGAAAAGAGGATGGCCTTATCGCTTTCGGGCGTCAGGCGTTTTTCTCCCTTGCGGTAATAGTAGATTACGCCATATTTCTTACAAGCTTGCAAGCGTTCGTACGGCAGCAGATTCTGATATTTCTCCTCTACAAGATTCCATATCTCAAGAATGAGCGCATCGGTCATTTGGCGGAGTTCTGTCATGTCGGTAACGGCACGCGCGTTGTTGCGGCGGTGCATATTTTGGCTGAACTGCTGCTCTTTGAAAATGTCGTAAAACACCTTCACCTTATTGATGGATGGGTTATATAGCGGGAAGCCTCCCATCCGCTGACGCGCAGCCTCACCCTCGATGATGTTCGCTCCCCAAAGGAGGAGGTCTTCATCGGTATAGAGGTCGGGCAATATCTGCGAATCGGGGTCGAGCTTATACAGTTTCTTATGCTCTTTCTTAATCTCACCACGCATCACGGACATGTTGAGAACCTGTATGAAGTGGCTAATGTACATGCGTGCTTGCTGCACATCGTGGCGGTATTTCTTATTGGCATTGACCTTTGTCAGCCTGTTAGACTGATACTGCTGCACCTGATTCTCGAAGTTCATAAGCAGGCGTTGTGCTTCGGTGAGCAAGTGATAGGGAATCACCTGCTGCCCGAAATCAGCCTCAGAAGCGCTATTGACCGCTGCTTGAAGGGCTTTCAAGCGGGTTTGGTCAGTTTTGGGTAGTCGGCGGTATGGCATAATGCGTTAGTTATTACGTTGGTGAAGTTTATCTGCCAATTGCAGAAGAGGGGTGGCATCCACGCTCAGTTGCTTCAAGGCCTCGATAGCGATTTGCGTATATCTGTCCATCTCTGCTTGGCATAGCTCGCGAACGCCAATCTCGTTGTAGATAGCCGTTACAGCCTTGATTTTCTCCTCAGGCAGGTACTCGGTTCGGTGGAGCCATCCTTGCAAACGGAAGAGCTGATCTTCGTTCGCATGATGAAGCGCCATGAGGAGCGCGAGGGATTTTTTGTTTTGAAGAATATCCCCTCCAATGGCCTTACCGAAAGTAGCTTCATCGCCATACACATCGAGGATATCGTCTTGGATTTGGAACGCTAATCCGATGTTCGTACCGAAGACTTCGAGCGCTTGTCTGTCAGACTCGGGCGCATCTGCAATATACGCGCCAATCTCCAGCGCAGCCCCCAGCAGCACCGAGGTCTTGAGGCGGATCATCTCGATATATTCCTCAATCGTAACCTTTTCTTCTTTCTCAAACTCCATATCGTATTGCTGTCCCTCGCAAATCTCGGTGGCCATCTTGGAGAAGAGGTGGAGCACATGCGGGAGGTGTTGTGCATCGATGTTCTCGAGCTGTTTATAAGCCTCAATCAGCATCTGGTCGCCAGAGAGAATGGCCGTGTTGTCGTCCCATTTTACATGAACGGTCTTCCGTCCGCGGCGGATGGGAGCCTGATCCATGACATCGTCGTGGAGGAGGGTGAAGTTATGAAATATCTCGAGCGCGAGTGCTGCCGGAAGGGCGTTTTCTTCCTTTCCGTACAGCGAAGCAGCGATGAGTGCGAGAGTTGGACGAAGGCGCTTGCCTCCGCTCTCGAGCGTGTAGGCGATAGGCGCATATAAGCCTTGTGGTTCGCGATCCCAACGGAGGGAGGCTATGGCGGAATGAATATCAATCATGTTGTTGTTTTTTTGTTTTCTTAAAAATCTTACACCTCGAAAGGTGCGTATTCAGAAACTGTCTTCAATAATATCGGTGAGTACCTGCTTCATCTCCAGTCCGGCTGCACGCACTTGCTGGGGAATGAAACTGCTGGCGGTCATACCGGGGGTGGTGTTGACCTCAAGGAGCATGATCTGATAGCCCGAGAGGATATGAGCATTTGGATCATCGGGCAGGTTCGTGGGCTCGAGGATGTAGTCCGTACGGATGATGCCTTTGCAGCCGAGGAGCTTATGGATTCGGAGGGTGAGCGCTTGTACGGCATCGCGAACGGCATCCGGGATACGAGCGGGCGTTATCTCATCGGCCAAGCCGTTGTATTTGCTGTCATAATCGAAGAACTCGCAATGGTTGACTACCTCCGTAATGGGGAAAGCCACCTCTTTCTCGCGGGTGCGATACACGCCACACGTGATCTCCGTGCCGCCCATGAATGCTTCGATGATAACCTCATCGCCTTCGGCAAAAGCAGCTTCGATAGCGGGCTGAATCTGCTCGGGCGTCTTCACCTTGGTGCAGCCGAAACTGCTACCACCTACATTGCTCTTGATGAAGCAAGGTAAACCAATCTTCGCCACCACCTCGTTGTCTTCAATGCACTCGCCCTTGCGGAGCAACAGCGATGCTGCAATATGTATGCCAAAACCGCTTAGATAGTGGTTGCAGGCGAATTTATTGAACGTCAACGCTGCGGGCAACACGCCACAACAACTGTAGGGCAGGTGGATCAAATCAAAATACCCTTGCAAGATACCGTTTTCGCCCGGGGTGCCATGGATCGTGATATATGCAAAATCAAAACGGTGCTTCTGACCTGCATATTCGTAAGAAAAATCATTCCGATCCATATCCACCCATTCAATCTTGTTGGCAGGGTCCGTATAAGAGGTGATCGCCCCTTCGCCTTGATAACTTGCTGCTGCTTTCCAGCAGAGGCCATGCAGGCAGACTACGGTGATGTCATAACGCTCCTTATCCATGAAGGCATAGATGCCGGCGGCACTGCGGAGCGATACTTCGTATTCGGAGGAATCACCTCCGGCTACAATTGCAATATTCTTTTTCATTACAGACTAATTTCGCGAAAGCCGCTATGCATACATAGCAAAATAGCTCTTCGCACCCAATTTGGGTGCAAAGTTACCGTTTTTTTTTGAAATGAGCAAATAAAACGAAGTTTATTTGTTGTTTTTTGGGAAAAAATGGAAAATTAATGCGATTTTGGGCTATTCAACGATGGAATCTACCTTACCTGAGCCCAAAATGGTGGTGATTCGTTGTCCGGTTTGCAGCTCCTCGGCATGACGTATGATGCGGCCGCCGGAGGTGGTGAGGCTGTATCCCATTCGGAAAATGCGTTCGGGCGAATGCAGCTCGATGGTTTTCTCTGCGATATCCAAATCGTGCTTACGTTGCTGCAGACGTTGCTGAAGTAGGAGACGGATGCGCATCTGCTGCTGGTCGAGCTTGGCGGCTAAGGTGCGGGTGAAGGCAGCCGTTTGGCGCAAGCGCTCAGAGAGAAGCTGGAGCATCTCGTCTTGTTCGGCTATGCGTTGAATGAAATATTCGGCGGCAGCGGTAGGCGTTTTTACAGAAAAAAACGATACCCTATCCACCACCGACACGTCTCGTGTATGCCCGATGCCGGCTATGATGGGCAGCGGAAAATTGGCGCAATAATAGGCCAAATCGTAATTATCGAATGCGCTCAAATCGGTCGTTGCTCCTCCTCCTCGGATAATCACTACCGCATCAAACTCCTGCTCGCGGCTGTAGATGGCGTCGAGGGCGCTGATGATAGAAGCTGCGGCTGTATCGCCTTGCATAGTGGCAGCAAAGAGTGTGGTGCGAAAAGCATAGCCGGCAGCATTGTGGAGGAGTTGGTTTTGGAAATCCTCGTAACCGGCTGCCGTGGAGGCTGAGATAACGGCTAATCGTTGCGGCAAAAGGGGCATGCGAAGGGATTTCTGCATATCTATTACGCCTTCGTTCGCAAGCCGCTGAAGCGTCATTTCTTTCTGTTGGGCGAGCGCTCCCAAAGAATAAGAAGGGTCGATATCCTGTATGGTCAAACTTAAGCCATAAACGGGATGAAAATCCACCGTAACCTCAGCAAGCACCTGCATGCCCACTTTGAGCGGCATCCCAACGGCTCGTTCGAAAGTGAGACTCACCTGCTGCCAAGTACTGCGCCAGCAGTTGGCTTTGATTTTGGCTTTGAACTGCGGCTGGGCATTATTCGATTTGTGGGCAAATGGTTGGTCGGCTGCTTGTTCGCTTTCGGCTAACTCCAAATAGCAATGGCTACTCGGTTTGGCTGAGATACTACTAATCTCCGCCCGAACCCAATACGAATTCGGGAATGCCCCTCGCAAAGCGAGTTGCACCACAGTCAGTAATTCACTCAGCGTATAACTTTTCATCTTTTACACGATTGCTATCTCCTGCGTTGGAACAATCTTCCGCTATACAGAAGGAATAGGTGTGGTCTTCAGTTTTTTTATCATCTCCATAGGATCCGGCGCACGGAAGACGCTACTGCCCGCTACGAGCACATCCGCTCCGGCTTCAAACAGCAGTGGGGCGTTTTCTGTATTCACACCCCCATCCACTTCAATCAGCGTAGGCAACTCACGTTCACGAATAGCCTGCTTGATGAACCGCACTTTGTCGAGCGTTTCGGGGATAAATTTCTGTCCGCCAAAACCAGCAAAAACCGACATCAGCATCACCATATCCACTTTATCCAGATAAGGCAACAACCGCTCCGGTGCAATATCCGGATTGATGGTCAAAGCCGTACGAACACCCTTCGCACGGATTTTCTCAAGCGTGGGCATCGGGTCATCTACTGCCTCCAGATGAAAGCCTACCGACCATGCGCCCGCATCGCAGAAGCGCTCTACATAACGAATGGGCTCGGTAATCATCAAGTGGACATCGAGCGGCTTACGAGCCAACCGTTTGAGCGGCTCCATCACAGGGAAACCAAACGAGATATTCGGCACGAAGACACCATCCATGACGTCCACATGAATCCACTCTGCTTCCGATTGGTTGAGCATCTCGATGGCCTCACCCAATCGCGCAAAATCCGCAGAAAGAATCGAAGGTGATATGTATTTCATGTTTAATTTCCAAAATTTTCTGCAAAGGTACGAAGATTTTTTCAAATAACAAAATATTGGAACAAAATAAGCAAATTTTTGCTTGCCGATGGCATCTCATCGTCCGTTCATTGCACGTTCATTGCACGTTCATCGCACGTACATCCTACGTAAAAATACCTACACACTACGTGTTTACCTCGTGTAAACGCTGTGTAAAAATGCGGTCTTTCCCTAAAAAAAGTAGTCAGATTAATAGTTACAAAGTGTTACTACGTTACAAACGTTACAAACGTTACACATTTTTGAGTAAGGATATGCGTTTTTTGCCGTTTTTAGCGGTCAGGAGTGGCGCTTTTCGCACAAATGGGAAGCTGCTTATCGGGTGGTGCGGAGCCAATGTTCGAGCTCGTCCATCCACTGCTGGCGGTAGCGAAAATGGAGGTGGGAGCACCAACCATGACCGCCTTCGGGGTAGAGGATGAGGGTGGCGCTGATGCCGTGGTCGAGGAGGGCGCGATAATAGCAGATGCTGTTTTGCACCGGCACGAGACCGTCATCGGAGGAAGCAACGATAAACGCTCTCGGCGTTTGCTTCGTCACCTGTTTCTCGCAACTATAGAGAAGGATATCATGCTGAGAGGGATGGTCGCCAAGGAGGTTGATGCGGCTGCCCATGTGGGTGAACGACTCATCCATCGTGATGACCGGATAGAAAAGTATTTGGAAATCGGGGCGCTCCTCTGGGCAGCTCCAACGTGTGGCAGCGGTGGCCGCTAAGTGCCCGCCTGCCGAGAACCCCATGATACCTATCTCTTGAATCTGCCATTCGCGTTGATGTTCGCGCATCAAGCGCATTGCCCGATGCACATCCTCAAGCGGTATCTCCTTCACTCCCGCAGGCAGACGATACGTGAGTACTGCCAAGGCTACGCCTTGCTCATTGAGCCACTCAGCCAAATTATGTCCCTCCGTTCCATGCCATACATCCCAATAGCCGCCTCCGGGGCAGCAGAGAATAGCTTGTCCGCAAGATTGCTTAGGCAGATAGATGGTAAGCGTAGGGTCGGTCACTCGCCACGAATGGACGCCATCCGTCTGATCCGGTTGGTCGTCGGTCCATGAGAGGAAAGGCGAAGGGGTTGGGGCTGGTAGCTCCTCACTCCAGAGGTGGAACAGCAGTGGGGCTGCCATAGACGGAGCGGAAAAAATGATGAAGCAAAGGAGAAAAACGATAACGTTAACCTTAACCGTAATGCTACTACTGCAATCGTTATTGCTCAAATAGGCTCTTTTCATTCGTTTTCTTCTTTGATGGGTGTCTCAATACGTTTGAAGCGTTTCTGCCGCTGCTGCCAACGTTCGCGAGCATACTGCTGCATGTCGGTGAATTGGTCGTTTTCGTCCGTTATTTCCAATCCAAAAACGGTTTCGATAACGTCCTCCAGCGAGATGATACCCTGGAAAGCGCCATAGTCGTCAATCACGATGGAAATCTGCTCCTTGTGCTGAATCAACTGATCCCAAATATCAGGAATGGAGGTCTCCTCGTTGAAATACGGCAAGGGGCGACGAATCTCGCGGAGGGTGACATTGAACTTATCCTCAGCCAGCAGCTCGAGCGCATCAGAACGGAGGATATAGCCCGTGATGAACTCCGGCGAATCGCCATATACGGGGATGCGCGAGAAATGGTCGTATTTATCCACTTTATAAAAATCGCGGAGAGTCATGAACTCCGGTGCTGTTGCGGCTACTACACGTGGCGTCATGATATCATAAGCCTTGATATCGTCAAGACGGATGATGTTTTGGATGATTTTGTTTTCATCTTTGTCAAAAACGCCCTCTTCCTCGCCTACGTTGGCCATTGCGCTGACCTCCTCACGCGAAATGGACGCTTCTTCCTCCACTTCTTTCGGGGTGATGAGCCAGGTGAGGCGCTCAACGCACCACACGATAGGATAGAGTATGAAAATCAGCACACGAAGAATACGTGCGGTGAAATGGGTGAGTTTGCGCCAATGCGTTGTGCCGATGGTCTTAGGAATGATTTCAGCGAAAACGAGGATAAGGATGGTGGTGATGGCGCTCACCAAACCAAACCATTTGCTGCCGAACACGAGGGTAGCTTGTTGGCCCACACCCGCCGCACCAATGGTATTGGCGATGGTGTTGAGCGACAGAATAGCCGCCAACGGACGGTCAGTATCCTGCTTATATTCGCGCAGGAGCGAAGCCCATTTATCTCCCTCATCTTCCTTCATTTGAAGGAAAGAGAGTGTGGTGGACATCAATACAGACTCCAAGATGGAGCAAAGAAACGATACCGCAATCGCGGATAAGAGAAATAATATTAAAAGTGTCATTATATATTGTTTGTTTGGCGCGAGCGCCAAATTGATTGTTGAAGCGAAACATCAATTTTATTGTCGCTCGGAGAGCGATTGATTGTTGCCTGCTGCAGTCGATTGTTTGTTGCCCACTTCGATTTGATTAGCAGCAAATCTGCTTGATTGCTGCCTCTGGCAGCTGATTAGAGGCAGTGCTTTGCGGCTTCAGCGGGGGCGGAAAGAGAGCCAAGCATTTGGCGTATTTCTGCATAATCACGGAGCTGTATTTCGCGAACAGACAGCCTCTTTTCTGCATGTGCTTTGTCTGCCATTGGTTCAGCAGAAGCTGTCTGCTTTGCATAGTCAGCCATTGAATTATCAGTGGCAGGATCGGCTCCTGAAGGGTAGGGGGTGAGCAAGCTTAGGAGTTCGGATGCCACTTCCTTTACCGTAAACTTATATGCAATCTTCTCGCGCACCACTTCCCGCTGCAAGAGGATATTGGGCAAGGTGAAATAGGGGCTCGGGAAGAGAAGCGGCCGGAGGTGGGCTATCCATGGGCAAGCGATATGATACACAGGCACTTGCGGGCAATTGAGCAGGGCCGCTTCAAGGGTGGCTGTACCGCTATTGACGATGGCTGCCACCGAAGTGCGAAGCAACTCATGGGCTGCTCCAAATCGCACAGGATAACCGTTTGCCAACGAAGCATACAGTTCAGGAGCAATACCGGGAGCACCCGCTATCGTGATGGGGGTATCAATGCCTGCCTGCAGCAAGGCTTCTTCTGCCGCCCGAATCATTTTGGGCAAACAATGCCGAATCTCGCTTTCTCGCGATCCGGGCAATATCGCAATCCCACTTCGGGGTGCATCGGCTGGAGGAGGCGGACCAACCTCGTTTACGCAGGGGTTGCCCACATATCTGCATTGATAGCCAAAACGCTGATAGAAAGCGGGTTCGAACGGGAAAATACCAAGCACTTCATCGCATAAGCGCGCTATCTTATGCACGCGCCATTTTTTCCACGCCCAAACCTTAGGCGGGATATAATAGATAATCCGAGTGGCGGGCAAGTGCTTGCGACAGAATGCAGCCATCCGGAGATTAAACGATGGGTAATCGATGAGAATAAGCGCATCGGGTTGCTCGCGAAGCAACGCTTCTTGCGCAATGCGAAAATTGCGACGGATGGCACCTGCATGACGTATGACGGCCACTACTCCCATATACGCCATCTGCCGATAATCCTGATACAGTCTTACTCCTTCCTCACGCATAGCATCGCCACCGAGACCCGCAAATTGGGCTTCGGAATGCCGCTCTCGCAATTTTCTAACGAGGGCGGCCGCGTGTATGTCGCCAGACGCTTCTCCGGCTATGAGGAAAACGGTCATATTGAGGTGATGATAGCTGCCAAAACGTAGGGCATTCCCCCTATGAGAATCCCCTTGGCGAGCTTCCAGGTGTCGAGTTGATAAAAAACAAAAAGAAATGCCATATCGGGAAAGAACGATACGAGAAACATCTTACTCAGCATCGATCCTGCCTGAAAATGAAAGGCTCGTAGCGCATCCCATAAGTGAAACGTTTGGATATACGCATAGCCGAAGAGGGCGGGCAGAGCCAACCCAATGAGGATGCCTATCCAATAGCGGTCGATATGATCAAGAAACTGTCTCATTGGCGGAGCAACTGGAGCGTATCGTAATCGGTCATATCAGTGGAAGCCGGACACACCGAAATATATCCGTGTGCGCATGCGTATTGGTCGGTATCTTCGGCTTCGGGCTCGAGATTTACGTAATTGCCGGCAAGAGAAAACAGCATATGTTCGGGCTCGTCAGAAAGGCTGTTCCACTCTTTCTCCCAATAGCCTCGGCAGTGGCGCGTGAAGCGGTAGCCTTGAATAGGGCCGACAGGTGCATTCACGTTCCAACATCTGCCAAATGCATACGGCATCTCCATAATTCGACGGATAATCTCCGGCATCCAACGCTCCATCTCGGAGAAATCCACATCTGGGTCATGACTGCAAATCGACCATCCAATAGAGGGCACTTGATGCACAGTTCCCTCAAAAACGGCTCCCATCGTGCCGCTGTAGAGCACGTTGATTGTGCCGTTGTCACCATGATTAATACCGGAGCAAACGAGATCGGGCCCGCCATCGGGGAAGAGCTGATGGAAAGCGAGTTTAACGCAGTCGGTAGGGGTGCCGCTACAAGTATATACACGTAGTCTGGGCTCGGCTTTTACCAAGTCCAGACTCACGGGTCGAAGCACGGTCATGGCATTGCTCTGTCCGCTACGTGGACCGCTCGGCGCCACCACTGTGAGTTCGCCCATGGGTTGCAATACACGGATGAGCGTCAAGATTCCCTTGGCGCCCCATCCGTCATCGTTGGAAATAAGGATTCTCATTTACCGCTCAATCGTTTCACTTCGTCAATAATTGCCTGCGCGAATTTGTCAGCTTGCTCCATAGTGGGTGCTTCGGAATACACGCGGATAATCGGCTCAGTGTTGGATTTGCGGAGCAGTACCCATCCCTGCGGGAAATTGATCTTTACGCCATCGCGATCATCTACATCGTACATTTTATAAATGCCCTTGATAGCCGTGAGGATCATATCCACATCGATATCGGGGGTGAGATCGATGCGGTTCTTGGAAATGAAATATGGGGGATAGGTGGCGCGAAGCTCTGATACCTTGCAGCCTTTGTGCGCGAGATGAGAGAGGAAGAGTGCGATACCAACGAGTGCATCGCGGCCGTAGTGCGAAGCGGGATAGATGACTCCGCCGTTGCCCTCGCCACCGATGACGGCACCAATGCGCTCCATCTCCGTGGTAACGTTTACTTCACCTACTTTAGACGACGAGTACGTGCAGCCGTGAGCTTCGGTCACGTCTTTGAGTGCGCGAGACGAAGATAGGTTGCTTACCGTAGCGCCAGGAGTGTGAGAGAGCACGTAATCTGCTACGGCTACCAGCGTGTATTCCTCAACAAACATCTCGCCGTTTTCGCATACGAGTGCCAAACGATCCACATCTGGATCCACAACGAAACCTACATCTGCCTTACCCTGCTTTAAAAGGTCAGAGAGCTCGGTGAGATTCTCCGGCAGTGGTTCGGGATTGTGGGGAAAATGGCCATCTGGCGTGCAGTTGAGTTCGATAATGTTCTTTACGCCAAGCGCACGCAGCAAGGCGGGAATAGCTACGCCACCAATAGAGTTGACACAGTCAATAGCTACCGTAAAATTAGCGGCCTCAATAGCAGCTTTGTCAACGAGCTTCAATCCGAGCACGTTGTCGATATGATATTGGAGGTAGTCTTTGTTGATTACCTGACCGAGATTATCCACTTCTGCGAACGTGAAGTCTTCGCGTTCAGCAATATCGAGCACCTCTTTGCCCTCAGCATCGGTGAGGAACATACCCCTCTGGTTGAGGAGCTTGAGTGCATTCCACTGCTTGGGGTTGTGAGAAGCGGTGAGGATAATACCACCAGCTGCTTTTTCGCCGGTGACAGCCAACTCGGTAGTAGGCGTAGAAGCCATACCGATATTGACTACATCGTAGCCCATACCGATGAGTGTACCAGTAACGAGCAGGTCAACCATCTGACCAGAGATGCGGGCGTCACGACCCACTACGATGCGATTGTTGTCAGGGAGCATGCGTCGGCGCTGGGTTGCATAAGCTGCGGTGAAACGAACGATGTCCACAGGATTGAGGCCGTCGCCTACGCGACCACCAATGGTGCCTCGGATACCTGAAATAGATTTAACGAGTGACATAATGTAAAGTTTAAAATTATCAGGTGTTTATTGGGATAATTCATTAAAAACGGCGAATCTGCAATTTGATATCGTAGCCGTAAGGAATGGTTTCATACGAGCTGACGCCATATCGGCTGGGGCAAATGAGTTTGCCTTCAGCGCCGGAGTATTTGAGCTTTTGCACCGCCCAATAGAGTCCTTCGCAGTAAGAATAGAGTTCAGCAAGATTGTACTCCATCGGATAGGCACTCTCGTTGGTGTTCCAATACGACAACGTATCGGCTTCTACGGTGAGGGTGTATTGCCGATAGCGGAGGTTGAAGCGATCGTTGGTTTCGAGTGCAGGCTTGGTGGTATCGCCTGGGCTGGTGAGGTGGAAATAGCAGTATTCTTCCAGTTCAAGATACTCATTTTCTTTCCACTGATCGTATGCCGGCTCTTCATAGATAATGGTGATGTTGTTGCGCTCAACATACTGTTCGATGAGTTTCTTTTCTGCTTTAAGCTTTTTTGCGTACGTGCGGGTTGCGTTTTCGCAACTGCCTAAAGTCAACATAGCAGCCGCTAAAAAGAAGGTTGCGGCAATAGGTAACAGTTTCTTATTCATATTTCGTTGTTTATATTCATTATTTATACATGCGCGCGTGTGCGTGGAGAGCTTTCGCGTGTATTTGAATTCTGCCGTTATTCCACGATGCGTGTGTTGGTGATATCGATGATGCAGTTTTGAAGGGGCGGCACGTGGTCGTTCCCATCTTTGCCATAGGCAGTGTAATAAGGGCAAATGAGCCTTACGGCTTCTCCTTCGCGCATGAGCGGCAGGATGTGGTCGATAGCCCATAATGATTCTCTTCGGCCCACTTGAATAGTCGTTTGGCAATCTTCAAGCAATTTTCCCTCAAGGGTAGTGGCGGTGTAGAAAAGCTCCACTTTGTGTTGCGGAAGGATGGAGTCGCCTTCGGTGTGGCGGTAGATACAATACCAATAGCCGTAGTCTTCAAGCGTATAGGTGGTATCTGCATGTTTCACCCATTCCGTAAGTTGGATATCAGCTGCCTCAGCCAAACGCATGTTAATCAGCGATGCCGATACACCGATGGTGTCTGCCGCTGGTTGGTTGGCAGGGGCTTGGGGCTTCACCCGCTTGCAACTGCAAGCAGCCAAGCAGAGGAGGAGCAGGATGAGAAGTTTATTTTTTATCATGTTGTTTCTTATATTCAGAAGGTGTCATGCCGTATGCCGCCTTGAAGCATTTGGCAAAATAGCGAGAGTCGTTGAGTCCAACCATATATGCCACTTCGGTGATATTATATCGTCCGTCAAGCAGCAGTTCGGCTGAACGGCGGATGCGGGTGTCGCGAATATATTCCACGGGCGAGAGACCGGTGAGCGTCTTCAGTTTGTTGAAGAAACAAGTGCGTCCGATAGCCATCTCTTTGACCAGATCCTCTACGGAGAGGTCGTTGTTGTCCATGTTATCTTCCATAAACTGCTGCAGCTTCTGGAGGAAGATTTCATCGGGTGAGAGGCGTTTCTCTTTAGGCTTCTCAGACTCAGTAGTCGTAGGCTGCATCATCTTCGTGCGGTACAACTCTTGCAGTCGTTGGCGCTGACGGATGATATTATCGATGCGCGCAAGCAGATATTCGGGCGAGAAAGGCTTGGTGATGTAATCATCGGCACCATATTCGAGTGCTTGCAATCGTGATTCGATGGCCGATTTGGCGGTGAGCAGAATCACGGGCACATGCGACGTGAAGATATCCGTTTTGAGTCGTTCGGTCAGCTCGAGGCCATCTACGTTAGGCATCATCAAGTCGGTAATAATGATATCAAACGGTTGCTGCTTGGCAATGGTGAATGCTTCTTCGCCATCTGACGCCTGCACGACTGCGTAATCTTTAGCGAGAATACTCTGCAGAAAAACGCGCATATCGTGGTTGTCGTCTACTACGAGCACTGCTTTCTTGCCGCTTTCGCTATCCTCCTCTTCGACGGCTGCGGTAATCTCTGAAGGCGCGGTAGTGGCATTCGTATCGCTGAAAATCACATTGGCTTCTTCGCCGAAATGCGCTTTATCGCGGAGGAGCATCACGCGGAAGGTGGTACCCATCCCCACTTCAGAACTTACATCGATATGGCCGTTTTGCAAATCGATGAGTTCCTTCACCAAATTGAGTCCGATGCCGGTACCGGTCTTCTCTTGCGAGGCGTTGATCTCATTGTTGCTGCTGAAGCGTTGAAACAGCACTGAGCGTTTATCTTTAGGAATACCAATACCGGTGTCTGATACTTCAAGAATGAGGTATTCCTCGTTGTCAGAAACGCGGAGCTTGATGCTCTTGCCCGATGGCGTAAACTTAAACGCGTTGCTTAGCAGGTTGTAAATGATTGTATCCACTTTCTCTGAATCCACCCATCCCATCGGATTGTTCATGTGACTTTCAAACTGAAAATCGATATGTTTGTCGGCCGCTTCTCTTACGAAATTGCCGAATGTGGCTTTCGCCAATGCGGATACGTCAGCATATTGCACGCGTAGTTGCATTTTATTGTTTTGAATCTTTCTGAAATCAAGAATTTGATTGATGAGGCGCAACATTCGCTGCGCATTGCTCTTTACGATTTCCAACTGCGTGCGCGCCACTTGACTGAGCTGCTCCTCTCTAAGCACCGTTTCCACTGGGCCGGTGATGAGTGTGAGCGGCGTACGAAGCTCGTGGCTGATATTGGTGAAGAAACGCAGTTTGATTTCCGTCACTTTCTGTTCAACGGCTACTTCCTGGCGCAGCTGATTGGTGGTCTTAAACTGTGAATAGCCGACATAGCAGATGATGAAGATAATGAGGAAATAAATCATAAACGCCCAAGGCGTAGCCCAAAACGAGGGTGCGATATGGATATTGAGCGTCTGCTCATTATCGCACCAAATTCCTTCACCATTGGTGGATTTTACGCGGAATACATAATCTCCCGCTGGCAGATTGCTGTAAGTAACGCGTCGTTCGTTTTGCACGTAGGTCCAATCTTTATCTACGCCATCGAGTTTGTATGCATATTGCACGTTTTCCGGAGTGCTGAATTCGAGTGCGCTGTATTCGATAGTGAATACGGATTGTGCATGCTTGAGTTTCACATCTGGGCGGTAGCAGATATTGTCGTTGATGGGCCCTCCAGCCGTGGCTCGTTCACTCATTACGAGCAGTTCTGTAAAGCGAATCTCGGGTGCTTCAATAGTGTGCGATAAGCTCTCCGGCGCAAAATGGCATGTGCCAAAATTATATCCGAAAAGGAGGGTGCCGTTGTGGAGCAGGATGCTCTTTGATTCGCTGAAAACTGCCTTTTTCTTGCCCTCCAATGCGTTGTAATGGCGGAACGTACGAGTGGAAGCGTCAAAGTGCGCGATACCATTCTCATCGTTCATCCATAAATCGCCCTTGTCGTCGCCTACAATGGACAATACGATGTCCGAACTGAGCCCGCTAAGGGAATTATAAAGACGGATATTTTGCTCCGCGAGCACGTCCTCCGCATGAGGGTTAAGCACCTCCACCAAGCCTCCACCGAAACTGCCGAGCCACATGTGACCATCATCAGAACGATAGATAGCGCGGATATCATAATACGAAGTCTGACTCACTTCGAGACTTCGAGTGTTCACACGCACCAGTCCATTGGTGGTTGCAGCCCAGAGTGTGGTATCGTCAGCCATACAGAGTTGGCGCACTTTGCTGCCAAACTCAGTAGTGTAACCTGGCCATAGACTGCCCTCGTGAATAAACTGCCCATCACGGAGGATATTGATACCGCCGCCGTAAGTAGCAATATACAAACTGCTGTCAGCCCCATACACCATATCGTAGATATTGTCGCTGCTGAGGCTGTTGTTTTTTTCAGAATGGGTAAGTTGCTGACGCAGGCCGTTTTTTACGATGAAAATACCATCGCCTTTAGTGCCGTAAAGCACGGTGCCATCGGCTTTCTCTATCATGCAATATACACGTCCGGGCAGGGTTTGCTGACCGAGGAGTTGCATATCCGTGGTGAAACGGCGAATGATCCCATCTTTGGATGCTACGAGAACCTCACCATTGCGCAACTGCAAGAGGGCGCGCACTTCAATCGACTGATCGCCATCACCGCGGTTGTCAGACAACGTGAATCGTTCGGGCTGAGCGCTGATGCAATCCACCCCGGTATCGTAGCTGCCCAACCAGAGATTGCCACGTTTGTCAATGTAGGCAGAGTGAATGATATTACTTATGCCTTCGAAATTCGAAACGAGCCGATCCTCTTCTTCCGAATACATGGCAAAACCGCCTCCATAAGGGTTGACATATACGTGTCCAGCTGCATCTTCTGAGAAAATCAGGTTGTAATTTTGCAGATTGAGGTAGTTTTTATCCGGATCACTCTCGTAATGACGGAGGCTGCCGTCAGATCGCAAACAGATAACACCATTTTGCTCGTTGATGAGCCAAGCTTGATGCTTACGATCTACGTACGCGCTGATGAAATGATTACTCGAAATCGCTTTGCTGGATGCATCGTAAATCGTGTATTTGCTGCTTCGGGTATCATACACACCAAATCCGCTATTCTCAGTACCGATGATAAGGCTGCGGTCGTTGAGTGCTTTGATGAATGTGATGGGGCTTCCGAAATGCAAATGGAGTCGGCTGAACGAGGTGCTGCCTGCGTTGGTCATCCAAATATCACCTGCGGCCGTGCCGAAGCACACCGCTTGTCCATGCGCCAAGCCGGCTGTGATACGGTTATCTTCGGCTGAAGTGCTGAGCATCACATGGTGCTGCCCGGCTTCGCTGAAATGCTCCACTCCGGCATCGGTACCTACCCATACACATCCTGCCGCATCGCAGAGCAGGCAAGAGGCATCGGCCGAAAGCGTGTAATCATTGCGTTTTACTTTATCTCTCACTTTCCGTCCTTCGAGTTCTTCCTCAATACGTACGAGTTGCCGTCCGCCCGCGAGCCAAATCACACCAGCGCGTTGCTCTAACAGCAGATGGCGCTGCTGATAGGCAAAACGCGTATCATGAACACCAGTCGGGAGAATCTTCTCCGAATGTTTGTTGAGTCGGTAAAACGCACCATCGTTGGTCTTCATCCAAATATACTGCGCGCTATCTTCGTAGAGATAATCCACGCGGTTGGACGTTACCTGACTGCCCGAAAGTGCGGGTTTATACACCGTAAAATTATGCCCATCAAAGCGGTTTAAGCCATCCCAAGTGCCGAACCACATAAAACCGTCAGAGTCTTCGAGAATAGACATGACGGTGTTCTGACTCAGGCCATCTGCAGCCGAGTAATGGCGTGCGGAATACTGCATCGCCCCTTGAGCAAAAATCGAGCTCAAGAGGCAGATGAATAGGAAATATGTAGCTTTGATGCGCTTCATTTTCTATCGTTTTTTCGGTAAGATATTTAAGGTAAAGGATGCGCTCCCGAAATCGCTTCCAGAAGAAAACGATTCGGGAGGCAAAGAATGAACTTATTCAGGAAGCATAACGACTTCAAACACGTTGCCGCTGGCAGCGAGTTTCTTGAGGAATTGCTGAATCTTCGCGCCATCTACAGCCTGTACGGCTTTCTCGTAATCTGCAATCATGTTGATGCCGAGGCGGTAGTAATTGGGCAATGCGGTATTGTGCCACCAACCGTTTTTCTCAAGGTCTTCCTTGAAATCTTTTAGCATCGACTCTTTCTCTTTCTGAAGATCGGTAGCGAGCGGGCCGTTGGCAATAATCTCCTGCACCTCCTGATGGATGATTTGCATCAATTTAGCCTGCTTCTCGGGGTCGGTATCAAACTGCATAACGAGTACGGCTGCTGGCACCGGCTTGGAGTTCATCCAAGCAGCACAACCTACACCATACGAACCTCCTTCGCGCTCGCGGATAGACTCGAGGTATCGAGTAGAAAGGATGCGACCAACGAGATCGGCTACAATGACGTTCTCCATCGTATAGGGGAAATCATAAGAAGTGTATTGGATGCGGTTGCTGGCTGTCTTGGTCTGCATATCGCGGGTGAAATAATTCTTGTTTTCTCCGAGCGGAGCACGAACGCCACGATCTTTCCACGTATCGGTATCTTTCTGCGTCTTCATGCCGCCAATCCACTTCTCAATCAAAGCACGCGTCTGCTTGTCATTGGGGTCGATATTGCCGGTGAAGGTAAACGTGAAATTGCGCGGATTGCTGAAAAGCTGCTGGAAGATTTGGAGCGAACGGTCATAGTTGAGCTTCTCCATATTCTCGCGGTTGATCAATACGGTGCGGTCAGAGTAGTTGGAAGCCATCATCGTGATGGAGTCGCGCCAGATAGCTTTCGGGTTCTTCTCCTTGTTCGTAAGCTGCTGATCGAGGAAACTGAGCAGTGTCTTAAACGCATCTTCGTCTTTGCGAACAGCCGTAAAATGGAGGTAGTTGAGCTGGAGCAACGTCTCAAAATCCTTGATGCATGATGAGCCTTCCATCGAATGGCTGTAAGCGTTGATGCTTGGATATGCACTTACTACTTTGCCGGTGAGCGCACGCTGCAAGTCCGTATAACTGAAATCGCCAATACCGCTCATCTGAACAGCATCGGTAGCCAAATGAGCTGACGGCAGATCGGCAGTCTCCACGAGCGAGAAACCGCCGGGTGCATACGCTTCCATCAGGATCTCGTCTTTCTTAAACTCGGTAGGTTTGAAGATTACGCGAACACCATTTTTCATCGTCCATTCGGTCGTACCGAGGGCTTCATTGTATTTTTCCTTAACAACCTTTCCTGCTTTCGGACCTTTCTTTACGAGCTCGGTAATCACTTCTTTTTCTACCGGACGCTCAATATCGAGGTGCTCCATACCGCGGATGCTGTTGATAATCTGCTCTTCGGTAGGCAGCTGAACCTCGGGCTTATCTGCTACTTGGAAGTTAACAATGATGTTCTCATTCGTAACGAGCTGGAGCGCAATCTGATTGATTTGTTCAAGACTGATTGCCGGCATCACCTGCTTCACAAACGCATATTCCCACTCAATACCGGGGATCATTTCTTGGTACAGGAAATGGCCGATGTATTCGTCTACATAGGAATCGTTTCTTGTGGCACTGCGCTCGTTGTAAGCTTTCTCATACTGAGCGAGTGTCTCCGTCTTGGCGCGCTCGAGTTCGTCATTCGTGAAGCCATACCGACGCATCTTCTCCATTTGCGTGAGCAGGTAATGCCATGCTTCACGCTCCTGCCCTTCTTTGGGAACAACGATGCCGTTGAATGCATCTTTGAGTTTTACAAGTTCGCTATAATAAACGCCACCACCAAGGAAGCACGCGTCGGATTTCATTGCATCTTCTGCCATTCGGTTGTCCATCATTTGTACGATGAGTGAAAGGGCAAGATTATTGACGTACTCCATTATGCTGCCTTTGAGCTGAGCGGGAATCTGCTCATGCTTATAGACAATGCGAATACGACCTTGTTGCGCCTCAGCGTCTTTTACAATCGCTACGATGGGCTCTTTGTTGTCCTCTACCGAGTAATACGGGCGCTCGCCACGATTAGCGCGAGCCGGCACATTACCCCAGAGGTTCTTGATCTTCTGCTCAATCTCATCTACGTTGATATCGCCCACCACGATGATAGCCTGCAAGTCGGGGCCATACCATTTCTTGTAATAGCTGCGGAGCGCTTCATACGAGAAATTATTGATAACGGCCGTGTCGCCAATCACATCGCGCTTGGCATATTGGCTGCCTGGGAACATGAGTCGCTGACTCTCTTTCCACATGCGGCGGTTGGCATCAGCACCCGTGCGCCATTCCTCACGAATCACACCGCGCTCGTTGTCGATCTCCTCTGCGAGCAGAGAAACGGCACACGACCAGTCGTGCATCACGAGCAAAGCCGAGTCGATGATACCCTCGCGATAGGTGGGCACCTCCGAGAGGCGATAAACGGTTTGGTCAAGGGAGGTGTATGCGTTGATATTATAACCAAAACTTACACCAATCGATTCAAAATAATTGATGATTCCCTTTCCGGGGAAATGCTCGGTGCCGTTGAAGCACATGTGCTCCAAGAAATGGGCAAGACCATTTTGGTCATCTTCTTCGAGTATGGCACCTACAGCTTGCGCGATATGAAATTCCGCACGCTGCTTAGGCAGTTCGTTATGACGAATGTAGTAAGTCAAACCATTGTCTAAATGGCCGATACGTACGTTTTCGTCAACGGGCACTTTCTGCTCCATTTGCGCCTGCGCACCCATGATAGCGGCTGCAAACAGGACGATGCTTAAAAAGAACTTTTTCATGATAATATGTTTTATTCGTTAGTAGTTGCATGTTTCTCCTCGCTATCAGCGTTGTAGCGGGCTTCGTCCTCTGGAAATTGCGACTCACTACTGGAATCGCCCTCCAAAGGGTTGAGACCCTCTTCTGACTCCTGCTGAGCGCTCGTATTTACTTCAATCATCTCATCGCTGCGCGATTTCCACTGGCGCGGACCGAGGATGGCCTCTACGTCCTCGCTCGTAATCACCTCCTTCTCGATGAGCAGTTCGGCCATACGATGGTGCCCCTCTTTGTGCTCTTCGAGAATCTGCTTAGCGCGTGCCATCTGTCCGGCAATCATCTTCTTCACCTCCTCATCAATCACCTGTGCGGTGTGTTCGCTGTAGGGGTTTTGAAAATAGGTTTGCTGACCGGTAGAGTCATAATAACAGATATTCTTGAGGTTCTCGCTCATGCCGTAATACGCCACCATCGCATATGCTTGCTTGTTGACTTTCTCAAGGTCATTGAGCGCACCGGTAGAAGTCTGATTGAGGAAAATCTCCTCAGCAGCACGACCTGCGAGGGTAGCACACATCTCATCGAGCATACATTCGGTGCTCACGAGTTGACGCTCCTCAGGCAGGTACCAAGCGGCACCCAAGGCGATACCACGCGGCACAATCGTCACCTTCACCAGCGGGTTGGCATAACGGAGCATCCAACTTACGGTAGCGTGACCAGCCTCATGATAAGCGATACTGCGTTTCTCCTCAGCGGTCATGATCTTGTTCTTGCGCTCCAAGCCGCCAATGATACGATCGACTGCGTTCATGAAGTCAATTTTCGCAACAGCTTTCTTCCCTTGCCGTGCTGCAATCAAGGCTGCTTCATTGCATACATTGGCGATATCGGCACCCGAGAATCCGGGCGTCTGCTTAGCAAGGAAATTCACATCCACATCCTTGTCCAGCTTGAGCGGACGGAGGTGAACGCCAAAGATATCAATGCGCTCCTTCAAGTCGGGAAGTTCTACGTGAATCTGACGATCGAATCGTCCGGCACGCAAGAGAGCTGGGTCGAGAATCTCCGCACGGTTGGTAGCCGCAAGGATAATCACACCGGAGTTGGTGCCAAAGCCGTCCATCTCCGTGAGCAACTGATTGAGCGTGGATTCGCGTTCGTCGTTGCCGCCACTCATCATGTTCTTACCGCGGGCACGACCTACGGCATCAATCTCGTCGATGAAAATAATGGAGGGTGCTTTCTCTTTCGCCTGACGGAACAAGTCGCGCACACGGCTCGCACCAACGCCCACAAACATCTCCACGAAATCGGAGCCCGACATGGAGAAGAACGGCACATCGGCCTCACCCGCAACGGCTTTCGCCAGCAGCGTCTTACCCGTGCCCGGAGGGCCTACCAGCAAGGCGCCCTTAGGAATCTTACCGCCCAATTCGGTGTACTTCTGCGGGTTTTTGAGGAAACTCACAATCTCTTGAATCTCCTCCTTGGCACCCTCCAATCCGGCTACGTCCTTAAACGTCACCTTGTTCTTCTTATCTTTGTCAAAAACCTGCGCTTTGGCTTTGCCTACATTGAAGATGCCACCGCCAGCACCACCACCGATGCTGCGGGTCATCCATACGATCATCATGATAAAGAACAGGAGCGGGAAGAGGTTTCCTAGAATTATCATCCATATATTCCTGTCTTTCTTGAAGGTCACGTCCATCTTGGGCAATCCTGCTTCTGCGCGCGCCTGATTGACTTCTTCTACATAGGCATTAAATACCTGCACACTCGGAATCTGCACTTCTATCACTCCGGGCTTGCTTTTGTCGGCTTTTTCGCCAAACACCACCGTGGCTTGCTCTGGACGGATCGTCGCCCGAGCCGTGTTGTTGTCTGCAATCACGATGGATTCCACGCAGTCGTTTTGCAGGTAACTCTGCAACTGCGTGTAGGAAATTTCTTTCTTTTCGCCGCTTACGGTAGCAAACGTATCATCGCCCGTTGCGATATAAGCGATGCCGAGCAGTGCGATGATGGTTAGATACACCCACATCAAGTTCGGACGCTTGGGTTTCTTGTCTTTCTGCGGCTGATTGGGTTGGTTGTTTTGGTCCATGTTTAGTGTAAATGAGTTTTAAGAAAACGCCCCACGAAAAAGCGCAGGGTCGAATCCAGTAGTTAAGGAAAAACGGACTTAGTCCAAGTCCGGGATCTCTTTGAGTTTGCCATCTTCCCAGAGGTGCTCAATGTCGTAAAACGCACGAGGCTCGCGCTGGAAGATATGTACGATGATCTGTCCGTAGTCCATCGCAATCCATTCCGCATTCTCTACGCCATCTACCACAAACGGCTTCACGCGCAGGCTCTTTCTTACGAAATCCTCCACCTCGTCAGCGATGGCGCACACCTGCGTGCTCGAATGGCCCTCTGCTATTACGAAATAGCTGCACGGGGCTTCCGGAAGAGCGGTCAAATCTACCGTTACAATCTTATGGCCTTTTCTGTTTTGAATGCCTTCTACAATGGCATTTACAATTTGTTCGTTGCTTGCTTCTGTCATATTTTTGGGTTTATAATGTTCTATTAGTAGTTGTTTTTAGTACGTCTGCAAAATGCTTGCCAAACGGGGAAACCGGCCGATGACTGACATTTTGGCATACGTACGCATTTTAGGCTGCAAAGATACGAAATAAATTTTACATACACAAATAAAAATGCGCATGCGCGAGAAAAATGCATTTTTTTTGACCTTTTTAGGGGTATGATTTGGTGGAATGCGCTATTTTTTGTAACTTTGCGGCCATATAATGCTCATTAGGGCGAAAAAATTACCCACATGTTTATTATCGGAATAGCGGGCGGTACCGGCTCGGGAAAAACAACGGTGGTACGCAAACTGATTGAACGACTTCCGGGAAACGATATCGTAGTCATCCCGCAAGACTCGTATTATAAAGATGCATCGGATCTCCCCTTGGAGGAGCGCCGAAAAATCAATTTCGACCATCCCGATGCGTTTGAATGGCCGCTCTTGGAGCAGCATATCCGTCAGCTTCGCGAGGGGCAGGCGATTGAGCAACCCACCTACGATTATATCTCCTGTACTCGTCAAGAGGCGACCATCCATATCGAGCCAAGAGAGGTGATTATCATCGAGGGAATTCTTGCGCTTTGCGACCCGAGTTTGAGAGAACAAATGGACTTACGTATCTTTGTGGATGCGGATGCCGACGACCGTTTGATACGCGTAATCAAACGCGATATAGTGGAGCGCGGACGGACCGCCGATGTGGTGATTGAGCGGTACCAACGTGTGCTCAAACCCATGCATGAGCAGTTTATAGAGCCATGCAAACGATATGCTGACGTGATCGTGCCCCAAGGTGGTCACAACACAGCAGCCATCAATATGCTCGCTAAGTTTATTCGTCATCAAATAATCTCCAATTCATAGTGAATTCCGCACAAACATATAAGCAAACGGTCAAGCAATGGCGGCCGTATTTCATCGCATCAATCATAGCGCTCATCTTCTCTGCGCTATCGGCTTTTCATGGTTGGTACGACGGAGAGTTTCCTTCCGAGGAGCTCACCGAAGAAGAGGAGGTGCAGCAGCTCTCTAAAGACCCCTCGAAAGTGCCCTATCATGACCTTTTCGTGAAGAATGCCACCGCTATCGGTTGGGATTGGGAGATGCTCGCTGCTATCGCTTACCACGAGAGTCACTTCAATCCGTTGGCATCCTCGCATCGCGGAGCACGTGGATTGATGCAACTTATGCCCAAGGCTTGCGACAGATATGGGCTCAATGATTCGACTGTGTTCGTAGCCGAAGACAACGTCAGAGCTGCGGCTCGATGCTTAAATAACATAGGAGGCTATTTTGCTGATATAGAGGATATTACGGAACGGGAGAAATTCGTTTTGGCTGCGTATAATGCAGGACCTGCACATATCATCGACGCTCGCCGATTAGCCCGCAAATATGGAGCAGATGCCAATAGTTGGGACGACACAGAAACCTTCCTTTCGTTCTTAAAATACGAGGAGTATTATACGGATCCGGTGGTTAAATATGGTAAGTTCAATGCCAAAACCACCATCGCTTATGTGCAGGGTATCCTCCGCACCTCCCGCATGATTCACCATGGCGAGTTCGCTATGAAGCGGAAGCGCCAATCCCCTTCATCGCCTGCGGTTGTCTCCGAACCTGAGCAAGTTCCCGAAGCTGCAGCGAGTGTTCCTAACGAGGGAGAGGATGAACCTGCAAATGGTTCCGAACCGGTTGTCTCTTCGTCTGTAGAACCTACCAATAATGAATCCTTATGAAATCGCTTTCGTTGTTCTCCGCCTTTTTCCGCATCGGTGCTTTTACCATCGGTGGTGGCTATGCGATGATTCCGCTTATCCAGCGTGAGATAGTGGATAATCAGCATTGGCTCGATGAGGAGGAGTTCCTTAATATGATTGCTTTGGCGCAAGCCGCTCCGGGTGTGATTGCGGTCAACTCAGCCATCTTCATCGGTTATCGCATTGATGGTTGGCGCGGGTTGTTGGCTTCGGTGCTGGGGGCTGTCTTGCCTTCGTTCGTGATTATCCTGCTGATAGCAATGGTATTCCGCGGTATTGCCCATTACCCACCTGTGGAGGCCGTGATGAAAGGTATGCGTCCGGCAGTAGTTGGCCTGCTTGCAGCAGCCGTTATCCGTCTATCCATCAGCTTCGTTAAATCAATCAAAAAAATGCTCAGCAGTCACTAATCCTGCTCATCGCTCATCGCTCACAGCTCACAGCTCATCGCTCATCGCTCACTGCTCACTGCTCATTGCTCATTGCTCATCGCTCACAGCTCACAACTCATCGCTCATTACTCCTCACTCATGATTTATCTGCAACTTTTTATATCGTTTTTTAAGATTGGACTGCTTGGCTTCGGTGGCGGTATGGCTATTGTGTCGCTTATCCAAACGGAGGTGGAGCGCTATGGCTGGATGTCAGCAACGGAGTATCTCGATATCCTGGCTATCTCTCAGATGACCCCCGGCCCTATCGGCATCAACTGTGCCACGTATGTGGGCTACACGGCTTCGGATAGTGTTTTCGGAGCATTGGTAGCAACCTCTGCCATCATCTTGCCATCGCTGATTATCATGCTTATAATCAGTTACTTATATGCAAGGATTAAGAACCGATGGTCAGCCTCACCGGTGTATCAATGGACGATGGTGG
Organism: Bacteroidales bacterium; assembly: GCA_022784645.1. Lineage (GTDB taxonomy): Bacteria > Bacteroidota > Bacteroidia > Bacteroidales > Paludibacteraceae > Colicola. Next base: position 2,307 of record JALFZG010000041.1, on the reverse strand, counting down.
TTATCCGTGCAGCCGTGATTTTGCTGATTGCGTATGCATGCTATCGCTTGATCCAACCGGAGGCTTTCATAGATGGTTGGTCGTGGTTGCTTTTCGGATTGGTGTTTGCTATGACCTTGCTCCCGCAATGGGCGCCCAAGTCGCGTTTGGTGAATTTCATCAGTCACCCCATCACCCTCATCATCTTCTCCGGTTGCCTCGGTTTTGCGCTTTATGGATGCGATGGCTCTTCTGAAGAAAGACGTATCGAACAGCAGGTAGAGTCTGTCCTCAGCACGCTCACCACCCGCGAGAAAGTGGCGCAACTCGTGATGGTCTCTACCACCTCTTATGGCGACTCTGCCCATAAGGCAGATATCTCCGATTTGGTCGTAAACGAGCATATCGGCGGACTGATTATCATGCAAGATTCGCTTACCCGATCTCGTTCATATATCAATGATTATCAGCGGCAAACGCCTATTCCACTTCTCATTGCTGTAGATGGTGAATGGGGACCGGCTATGCGCTTTGCAGACTTTCCTTTCTTCCCGCGGCAGATGCAATTGGGAGCACTCCCTTCTGACTCGCTCGTCTATCAAATGGGACTGGCGGTAGGGCGCCAATGTCGTCAAGCGGGCATCCATATCAATTTCGCTCCGAGTGTAGATATCAACAACAACCCCGGCAATGTCGCTATCGATATGCGTTCGTTTGGGGAATCACGCGAACGTGTAGCCGATTTGGGTAGTGCGTACATGCGAGGGATGCAAGACGCAGGCATCATTGCGTGTGCCAAACATTTTCCGGGACATGGCGACACCGATGTCGACTCGCATAAAGCCTTGCCATGCTTGCCTTTCACTCGCGACCGCCTCGACTCGCTCGAACTCTATCCCTTTCGTAGGCTTATTCAAGATGGTGTAGAGATGGTGATGCTCGGACATCTTTACGTGCCCGCTTACGACACCACCGTCAGTTCACTCTCATATCCCATCATCACCTCCTTACTCAAGCAAGACCTCCATTTCGGCGGAATGGTAGTAACGGATGCGCTCGTAATGAAAGGTGTGGCCAACGGACGGGAGCCTGCTGACATCATGGAGATGGCCTATGCTGCAGGAGTGGATATGCTGCTCATGCCTGCTTGTCCGAAAGAGGGCATCGAACGCATAAGTCAACGAGTGGATTCGGGCATCTATTCAATGGATGACTTGGATAATCGCGTCAGAAAAGTGCTTCGGATGAAGGCTCGTATCGGTTTGCTCGACCTTACTCAGGAGCGCTCACTCTGTCAAGCTGCTATCGTAGACACGACCAACCTCACCTCCCGTGTGCGTTCAGAGGCTGACCTTGCCCTCATACAGCAGATTGCCAACCAATCCCTTACACTCATCCTCAATGACTCTTCTGCTGCGCCCCTTTGCCTCACTGACTCCTCTAATCGTACCTTACTCATCTCCTATAATGCCACCTACCAACCCCTTCGTCGGTTCTATGGTGAGGTAGAGGGGCTCGCCGGTTATGGGGCAGGTAGTGGAGTCCTTCGTGATGGAACGGTCCTATCTGAGACACTTCTATCCGCTATCGAAATAGATACACTCACCTTGGCTGCTGATTTGCCTGCCGACCAACTGAAAGATCGGCTATGCCGCACAAAAGCTTATAATCAGGTCATTATCGCTTTTCACGACCCCTCTGACCGTCCCCATCGGAACCTCATCCCTGACTCCCTCCATTCCGAGGTGTTCGCTTCTTTCCTCGAATCCTATAGCGCTCACGCTTCAGCTGTAGGTCTTACTGCTTCTGCTTCCTGCCCTCACATCGTAGCTGTCTTCTTTGGAAATCCCTATGCCCTCAACGACTACCCATGGCTTGCCTCATTCCCTGCTCTCCTCATCGCCTATGCGGACAGCCAACCCAACGAACGAGCAGCCGCAGATATACTCCTGGGGCGTATTCCCGCACTCGGTAAGCTTCCCGTTTCTGCCGGCCCTTATCGAGCCTTGTAGCTTTACAAATAGTTCACACATTCTAAAGTAAGTGTGTCTACTTTTTGCGGATAAGACAAATAATTTTGCAACTATTTGGGAAGATGGCGTATTTTTATTTGGGAAGATGGCGGAAAATCATTTGGGAATTTCAGTATCGACTACTTAATGAAATGCAAATAAAATAATATTTATCTACCTGTTGGCGGAATTAAAAAAAAGTGTTCTTTGATTAAATTTTTTAACAAAAAAAAGTTGCACAATTCGCTGATTTTTAGTAACTTTGTAGTGTCAAAATCAACAAAGTTAAACAACTAAAACATCATCGTCATGCGCA
>JALFZG010000026.1 GCA_022784645.1 Bacteroidales bacterium | reverse complement strand
CTCAGCGAGCTCTATCGGATGGGGCGATTGCTCGATATGGTGTATCTGCTGAGCGGACCGGACAACCTCTCTACGCATTCTTATTCCGACTATCAAGTCTATGCCAAGCGCAATAAAGAATGGGCAAAACGACTGGCTCCTTACCTCAAGGAAGGAAAGGCCTTCATCACGCTTGATGCGGTCTATCTCGCAGGCGACAAAGGCCTCATCGCCTACCTCAAATCTGCCGGCTACAAAGTCAAGCCCGTGAATAAATCTCTCTCGATTAAGTAGTCGCTCCTTTATTTTTTACCTTTGGTACGCAACCTGGAGCATAGGCTGATATAGGTAGTTTAAAATTGTGATCCAAAAATCGGCAAAAAGATGCTTGAATTTTATCATTTCTCCCACTCTACCCCACGCAAGCAAGCCGGGAGCTTATTTCCTTTAGCTCTGTGATGCGCCACGCAAGCACAACATATTCCGTGCCGTGGACAGTCCTTCGTGCAGGGGCAATCGATGTGATTATGAGGGCACATGGTGTAATCGAGATGCAAAAGCACAAATAATTACACAAAGGGGACTGTCCCTGTTGTGTAAATTGAGAGTGCAAACAAATAATTACACAAAGGGGTCTGTCCCCATTGTGTAAGTTCTTAAAAACTACGATACACACCGGCATTAAACTTGATGCGCACGAGCCCGGTCATATATTGAGCAGAAATGCCAACGCCATAGTGCGCCACGTAATTCACAGTAACGCCCAACATTTTGGTGTCATCAAATGTTTTGATTTCTTCATAGAAACGCTGATGATCACCCTTCGTGAAATCAGAATAGGTTCGATATTCGTCTGGTATTCTAATTTCACCACTCCAATGTTCATAGCTCTTTAGCTCATTGTGAATCCAAGCGTCCCATTTCGCAACTTGCTGAAATGGTTTTTCTTCCGGAACGCACCATGTTTCTATTGAAGTATCGGTAACCTTTCCGTCTTGAATGGTCAGGAACATTGCGCTGCGAGGTCCATATATGAGCTCAACTCGTGGACCGGGAATCTGAGTTGTGTCTGCACATACGAAGTAGTAACCTTTGGGGTCAGTTTCTATATCTTTCTTCCAACCGCTAGCAGTCAGATACGCTTCTGCATCAGCATAAGTCATTTCCAAAATTTTCATGCCCGACTGTGGGATGTTGATGCTACATCCAATATCGGTCGGTTCGCCTTTGGGTATAACGCTTTCGTCAATAGGTTCGTTGTTGTGGTCGCCACATGCCACCAATGCTAATGCAGCAAAGGCGAGTAATACAATTTTCTTTCTCATTATGGTAATGTTTTATTCGTAATCAGATGCAAATATCTCAATGTTTTGCCAAGAGAGTTCGTTTTTATAGTCGTACTCTTTGGTGTAAAACTCATGCTTAGTACTGTCAGTGCCCATATAGCGCACTAGAAGTTTCAGTTTTGTTGGATGACAATACATTTCTCCGCCCCATGCGCCATGTGCGTCTGTTCCAAAGATTCCATGCAAATCTAAGCTTTCACTATAAAAAGATGGTGCAGGTTTCAAGGGAACAGACCAACCGCTTCCGTCTATATATAATTTGGTACCACTCGTCGTCCACCAATAAATTTCAGGATTCACCAGAGCATCCTCTATAGGTGTTTTTGACATAGGATCGGTGTATAAAACGCCCGAGCACATGATTTGTTGAGAATCTGGTGGGTTTTGCTCACATCCAATGAGAACGCAACAACAAGCAATAATTGTAACGATTAACGATTTTGTTTTCATAATGTTTAATTAGTCGCTCCTTAATTTTTTACCTTTGGTACGCAACCTGAAGCATAGGCTGATATAGGTAGTTTAAAATTGTGATCCAAAAATCGGCAAAAAGATGCTTGAGTTTTATCATTTCACCCACTCTACCCCACGCAGGCAAGCCGGCAATTTGGTACCTTTCTGCTTATGATGCGCCACGCAAGCGCAACATATTCCGTGCCGTGGACAGTCCTTCGTGCAGGGGCAATCGATGTGATTATGAGGGCAAGACATATATAATAAATAATGAGTTTTAGGCTGTTATACGTTTCATTTTTACAACAACGGACAGAGTCCTACTACCAATTAGGGTCGACCCTAAACTACCAATTTTTGTAAATATGTATTTTCGCAACAAAAAGAGCTTGTGTCTTTTCAAGAAAAACATAGATAACCTTTACTCTAAATGTGTGAACTTTTAGACAGAAAGGTCAGCAACTATGATTTGATTCTTGTAGGTTTGCTCTGAAATGACCGTGTCGAAGCCACCTACATTCTCACCCTCGTGCGTGTTGATGCCTGTGTAGATAAGCGACGAGTCTTCATAGCGCTTAAACTTATATACCGCATCGTTCATCAATTCGCGGTTGAAAATCCCGAGCGAAACGAGCAAATCGAAGTCTTGCAGCGTGAGTCCGGTGACTTTCCTAAACAACTCTGGCTCGAGCTGATGGATAACATCATTAAGCGTATATTCGCGGAAATCCGTAAGATACATAAACACCGGAATACGCGTAGCGAATTTTATCAGTTTCTCCTGAATAGCCCTACGTTTTGCCTTATACTCTTTCTCCTCCGCTGTTAGTTCTTTTTTCTCTTTTGGCGTAAGATCTTCGCCTCTCTCTTTCTTTGTTTTCTTTACGGCTTCTGACTTATTGATAATGGTTTCAATATCGGAATTAAGTCCTCTGAACGCTTCAATATTCATGAGAGCGTTCATGGCTTCTTGGCTTGCAAGCAAACGGCTGAGAGTAGCGTTGTCAACGTTCACTAACAAAGCACTTTCCCATCGGCGCGCGAGCAGGGTGGCGGTTGTACCGGACATTGCCATATCGAGAATACCCGCAGCGTCAATCTGCTTCATGCTCGAGCCATCGTAAGCTAAAATAGGGAGAAAATGAATAAAATCCGCCACTTTCTGCTCCGGATTCTGCTCGTTTACACTCAAGCGGCAGCTGTATTCAGCCACTTGCCGTAGCGCTCTGTTTGGAGCAAAATCAAACACGTAGCAAAGTGGTTTGAGAACGATTTCTTCACCCCATTCATTACGGGTAGTCCATGGCGACTGAACGCGGAAAGCTGCTTGGAAATAGGTTTCGGGAGAAGACGAATTGCGGAGCATAAAAATGCCAGTCCATGGCTTCACAGTAACGCCTGTGGATAGCTTGCCGCAAGAAAGCGTGATGGTGCAATCTTCTTGCGGATTGCCCATGTGCTCATAAACCGGAATAACCGCCTCTGCGCCCATACCTGCCTCATTACCGGCTGCAATAATAATATTATAGCGCCCAAAGAATTTCTTATTGATTGGTTTCTCAAGCAGTTTCTTCATCGCCTTACAGGAGGCCACCGATGGCAAGAACCAATACGTATGTCTCAGATAATCCAATAAGCGAGCATCCGTGAAGGGCATTGGTGGCTTCTCTTTGCTCAACTTCAAGTCGCTCACCACATTTTCCACATACGAGCCATGAATAAGATCCACCCATTTCTGCACATATTCCTCATGCGCAAATTGGCTATCATCGGCTCGAAAAAACTCGTTAAGGTCAAACTCGTTAAACTCTCCTTGCTCGGCAATCTCACGAATCTGATCCGGCAACTGATAGGTAAGCATCACCATCTTAGGCAGGGAGATATAGGGGTTAGGGCCGTTGTTATTATCCCAACTCTCTTTTGCTGCCTGCTCATCAGAGTAGGTCCAGTTGAATATTTGTTCTTCTATAAACTCTCCACTGGCGATAGCTCGGAAGGGTGTTCCTGAAAGGTAGAGATAATGCTTGGTATCGAGCGGCATAAGCTCTTCATCAAACGTCTCTCGCGCTTCTATTTCTTTTTTAGAAGCCGCATCTTCTGCATAGAGGTTCCGGGTCTCATCTGCGATACGAGCAGCCAAATCCTGCTTATTATAATACTCCTTGGCGTTCTTGCCCCATGCTCCGAAATGGTATTCATCGAGAATAATGCAATCCCAATGTACTTGCTGAATCCATTCGTTGGTTGCCTTAATACCTCCTGCGCTATTCGTGCCGAGTACGTCTTGAAAGGATGCAAAGCATACAAAGTGTTGCGCCAAATCTACAGCATTAAACTCGCGATTATCTTGCTTCTCTACAAACACCCAATCCTTAAAATCCTTATGCGTGAGCAGATCATCTTTCCAAGCCGTCTTAACCGCTGGTTTAAACGTAAGCACCAAAACATGTTTCCATTGCATACGTAGAGCCAGTTGATAGGCGGTAAATGTTTTTCCGAAACGCATCTTGGCGTTCCAGAGGAAATGCGCAGTCAACCCATCGTTGGCTTTATCCGCAGCAAACGCTTCGAAATAGGCAGCAGTTTTCTTTACGGCTTCTTGTTGCTCCGGACGCATCTTGAAATCCAACGTGCGCTCTAAGATGGACGACTCGTTATTACGAACGGCTTCGATTGCTTTTTCTACGGTAGATATATCGCATGTAAACCACTCGCCTTCGGGGTTAAGAACGTTCGATGCACGAAGCACATGATGCACGGCCTTATCGGTAAAAACGGAGCCATCGTTTCGCATAGCCGAACGCACAAGCTCCACTTTCCACGACTGGTTAGGAACCAGGGTCGGATAGTGCTCTTTCATACGCGTTTCGACTGAACGAGTGGTATAACCTACCTTAAGCATATTGGGATAACGTGTATCCGAATAAGCGTAGATTATTGGCCGATAAGGCCCTTGTTTTTGGAGTAAATCAGTAGCTGCCATAATTACATTATTCCATTGGGCGAATCATTGATTCTATGAAAGCTATCTCTTTTTCGTCTAAGCCATATTTCTCGTAAAGCATCTCATCAGTCCAAGGATGCGAGAAATCTTGGATGGGGACAAATTGAAAACTGCTTCTTGAAATATTTTGCGTCAAAATTACCATCGATAATAAGAAACGAACAAAACATGTTTTCATATATCCTTGATAATTTTCTGCAAAAGCCTTCGAATCAAACGTTTTTAATAGCAAATACGACTCTGTACAAATCTTTCCAGGAGGTAATATCTCTAATTTTGAAATAATCTTCTTTCTACCATCTCTGTCTGCTTGTCCAGCGTGTTCAGCGCTTGCTTTGGACATCATTACTTTCCAGAAATTAATTAAATCTGCATTGATATTGACATCTTCTAATGAGACATATGTTTCGCCCTGACTACCTACCAGGATGACACAATCTTTAAAAGGTTCGCCCTTACCTTTTTCAAAGCTTCGAAAACCAAAGGGTTTAGAACTATACACATATTTATCCAATGTCTCTTCATTCTTTTCTTTGATTTTCTTCAATATGTTTGCTGCAGAAAGCGATCTAATATATACAGGGAATTCATTAAGCTTCCTCATCGAAGATTGTTCACCTTGTACACTGATTGACTTGGTTAGACACATTTCTGAAGTTTTGTCTCTTTCCCATAGGAAATAACAAATACCGCCTGCAATATCGACCCCAGGGAAACAATCTCTTGAATCTACATAATCAACTAATTTTGATAATCGATTATCATTCAACATCTGGTCTCTAAACTCATCTAATCCTCTACCTCCGCTATACCATCTTGCTGGAATAATCATAGCAAGATAACGTGGATTTAACTTCTGAGCTTGTAGAATAAATTTGTGATACAATGGTATAGCACTACCAGAAGAACTTCCAGATTGCATACCTCCTCCATCACTCAACTGATACGGCGGATTACCTATAATAACGTCAAATTTCATATTCTTCGGGAATAATTTTTTGGGGTTGTCTGTATGAATAAATTGGTAGGCATATTGCTCAGCGGCATCTCCACGATCGTAAACTTCTTTCGTTGCTCCGCAGTATTTGCATTTGCCTCTTACCCATGTATGGCGGATGGCTTTATATTGAATATTCCCTCGTTCATCTTCAAAATAGCTTACACTATGTTGACTATTAGCTCGTTTGCTGCAATAGAGCGTACGACGACTCAAAAGAGAAGTAAGCTCTGTCAAAGCGATACCATACACTTGATGGTGCATAATATGGTCAATACGTTTTTGACGATCCGGAATAAGCGTCATCAAGCCGCGGTCAAGCCGTTTGACTATTTCACGAAGGAACACTCCCGATTTGCAAAATGGGTCGAGGAACGTTGTGTTTGGGTCGCAAAACAGTTCCTGAGGCAACATATTCAATACTTGGTTGGCCAACGAAGGAGGCGTAAACACCTCATCGTTGCTAAGGTTGGCGATGCAATTTAATACATCGGGATTGTATTCATTATTCGCCATAAGATTGAGGGTTAAGTTTTAAGAAATGTACGGGGGGAAATGTTTCGCAAGGATCGTCAGAGAAAAGATCATTCCCTTGGCTGCTTGCTACCAAATAACTGAATTCATAATCTCTGCGGTTCATCATTCCGCCACCAAGTAAGCTCCATTCAGAAATAACGATCCATTCTTCGGGCTTATCTACTCGGTGGTAGGTGAGCGCATTGCCGATGATGATATTCTTGTTGAGCAGAAAGCGAACGCTTTCTAAGCACTCCGGCTTGATGTTATCTGCATAGATACTGCGATATTCATCTTCAAAGATTTTGAGCAAACGCTCTCTGCAGGTAGTGGCATTATCGGAGAGCAGTTCGATGCCATAGATACTGCTTACGGCCAATACCGCATTTTTTTCGTATTCGAGCTGGGTGCATTTTTGCTGCTCTACATAACTCCTACAAACGTTCAACTTCCTGCGAAGAATCTCCGCAAGGAAATTACCATCCCCGCAAGCGGGTTCAAGAAAGCGGCTGTCTATGCGTTCCGTCTCGTGTTTCACGAGGTCGAGCATAGCGTTCACTTCGCGTTCGTTGGTGAACACCTCGCCATGCTTCTGTACGCGCTCTTTGGACTTCACCTGAGCCTTGTTTTCGCCATTATCGAGGTTTGTTTTCATAAATATACCATCTATTCTTTCTGAATCTTGAGATTTGGTGCAAATATATTTTCAGCCTGCAAAGGTACGAAGAATTTTTGGGATGTGCAAATAAAAAACAAAATTTCTCAAAATTATCAAAAATTAAACAACGGCATGGCCTATTATTCAACGGCCTTTGGCCTATTATCAAAATTAATTGTTCCCTCGCGGAATTAAAGGTACAAAGAATTTTTGGGACTAACATAGTTTCTGATGAGTCCATTGTTGTGTCCATTAATTATCGTTATCTATAACCACCCATGTTCCGCTCTTTCTTCCACCTTCACGTTTCAGAAGCCCGTATTGCTGCAATTTCCCGATATTGAACTTTATACCATCTTCGGTGATGTCGCCAATAACAGCTGCCATATCTTTTCTCGTAGCATGAGGATGCTCTTTCGGGTAGTTCAGAATCTTCTTTTGGGTAGTATTAAGCGTCTTTTGGGTAGTAATCTGTTTCTTTTGGGTAGTCGAATCCATCTCCGAATCAACTCACGGTAGTGCGTCCACGGGAGCAAATTTCGACTCACTGCGTCGGAAATTCCAGATTCTCGACTCATTGCGTCGGAAATCTCCGGAAACGAACGACCGAAATTGGATAGTCTCAACTTTAACGAGATACATTTTATCAGGCTCGTCCGTAGTGATTTAAAAATAACTGTGCTAAACACCGAGATTGATATACTTCCTAAGTTAATGTATACTTATGTAGAAGCCATTCTTCTGATAAATAGCCATAGGCTTTTAATTACACAAGACAACCAAGTCATGCAAAGTATTGAGTTTGCAATGCCTCTTTATTAATGTACAAAATGTCAACGATCACTTGATACAAATGCTTCCTTAGAAGCGCGACACCCTAGGGGGTCTTAGTATCATTCATTATTAATCAATTTACCCTCTCTAAGGAGGTGTAAAAGTGTAAACGATCATTTGAGATACGATAGTTAGTAAATGAAATGATGTCCTGAACGTTGATGTCCTGATAGAACTTGCCTTGGTACTCGTTGTGTTTGAATGTGAGGGCGGCAAGGACGAGGTCGCCTGGGTAGAACTTCAGAAGGGCAGAGTTGCCGATGAGGTTGCAGACGTAGGAGTTTTCGTATTTGCCTCCAAATTCCTGAAGGACAATCTGACACTTGTTGAGGGATGTGCCGTCTTGTTTGGTAACTCCGAACGGAGTGCCTTGGTTGATTACTTTGAAGAATGTTTTCATTTTCGAATGTTTTGAGATTTATGATTGGATAAAAGTTGCGGGTTGCGAGTTGCGCTTACGCATCACGCAATGCCTTCTGCTCTTCGACCGTCAGGTGGCGGATGTGGGTGTCACCTTCGTAGATGTCAACGGAATCGTCTTCGTTGAGTTCTACTCAACGCTTGGTTGGAGGACAACCATGGTGGGAGGGTTCGTCCCAATAAGGAATTGGATCACGATGTTCGGCATCGGAGTCGATGATGATGAGCATGATAGGTTCCTTGCCGATAGATACCAGGTTCGAGCATCGTGAGGGTGTCCTCTACGGTGAGGGTGGTTTTACTTCCGTTGATGAAGAGTTCGCCCATGGTGTATAGGCGAGTGGTGATGGTACGATTGATTTTGATGTCCATGTTACGATATTTTTGGGTTTCAGAGGGTGCAGGCAAGGTTGATGGACTTGTAGGTTTTCTTTTGCATGATGCAGATGATTTTTGGGGTTAATGACCGTTGGCTCCAGATCGTCGTGACTGAAGCACGTTCGTAGTACGCCAAAACCACCCTGTTTTCTCGGGAAAACTTTCGGGGAAGCAGATGTATAGAAACAAAAAAGCCCTCACGAGGAGGGCTAAACAAAAAACGGAACCACCCGAAAATCAGGCAGTTCCGAATAAAATGAAGTCGAAATGAAAATTTTTTTGGAGGTTCCCGAAAAATCTCCCGAAAGCGGTTAATAAGGTTTGGTTGAGGGGAGACAGGGGACAGACCTGTCCC
>JALFZG010000013.1 GCA_022784645.1 Bacteroidales bacterium | reverse complement strand
GCATATACCATCGTTTATTCCGATGGAAAGACCACAGAAGGCTATTGGTGGGGTACAGAGCAGGAAACCGTGCTCATGTTGCAAACAGTCATCAAGAACGCGGAACACACCGCTGCCAACGAGCCCAAGGACATCACCTACAAGGCAGACGGCACCAAAGACGAACAATCCTGCATGGATAAGAATATGTAAGACCGCAGCAAGACCGCGATCGGACAAATCCTCCTCCGCAACGGCGTTACCTACGACATGATGGGCAATACGCTGTAGTTTCAAGTTTCAAGTTTCAGGTTTCAATCCTATGCAGAAAGCCACCCTCGTAGTTCCATGCTGCGGGGGTGGCTGTATTTTACAATTTACATAGTTTGCGCCAGAGAGCATGGCATTTTTTTATATCACGAGGGGTTAATTGAGGATGCATAGCCGTGCCGCCACGCTCGAGCGTACCTACAATCTGCCAACCGGCATAGCGGCCAATCTCACGCATCGCACGGATAGCACCTCGCGACTGATTCATTAAGATATTAAAAGGATAAGGAGTAGTGCACGTACTGAGGAAAACGGCTTTCTTACCTTTCATCAGCGGCTCGGGAAACCGATCGGTATCACGCATCATGCCATACACAATGCGGTCAAAGAGCAACTTGAGTTGCCCTGGTATATTGCCCCAATAGCAGGGCGCTCCCATGATAATCACATCGGCTTGCTGAATGAGCACCAACACGCGTTGCGCGTCATCTTCGGGCATGACGCAAGCGTTCTTCGTGCGGCACGCCATACACCCCATACAAGGCTTAATTGACAGGCCGTTGGCATACACTTTCGTAACCTTGGCTCCTGCCGCTTCTGCATCGCTCTGCAGCATATCGAGCATCTGAGCAATCAAACCTCGCTTCCTGGGGCTTCCATTGATAATCAATACGTTCATATTTCATTTGCCGCCATACAGCCAAGTATGGAGCGTCTGACAATTACTATTTAAATGCGCCTCAGACGGCAGGTAACCAACTGATTGATCAGTAAGGGATATAGCTTTCATATTCTTATTCGCGGATGATGGTAGATGCACCGGTGACGGAGCAAGAAGCGGTGTTGGGATTGCCGGTAAGATAGAGCATGCTGGCGCCCGAGATTCTGCAATCTACCTTTTGATTGACATGCGCATGCACGATGCTGGCGCCCGAGATGGAGCCGGAGAGCTCGTCCACAACAAGATTGTATTGCTCATTCGATTTTTCAGCATCAATCTGAGAAGCGCCCGAAACGGACACATCCAAGTCGTGAACCGCACCGCTCAAGCGAGCTATAGAAGCCCCCGAGAGATCAATGTCGGCATCCGACACCTGCATCGACAGTTCGATAACAGAAGCGCCCGACAAATCGATATCCAACTCACTAACGTTGAGCGTCTTGGCCAGTTCCACAACGGAAGCGCCCGATACGTCAATATCATTGAGCGTAGGCTGCCATGGGAGGATTACCAGCGTGTTCGCATCCCCAATCCAGCAGGTGCCGGGACGGAAACCTACATGGAGCTCATTACCATCGTAGCGGAAATCGAAATAGGGCAACAATGCACTGTCTATAATCACATGTGCAGTGGTAGCGGTATCAGTGAGCACCACACGCACTGCGCTGGATACTTCGAGAGCAGAAAACGGACGAACGGCATAGGTCGTTTCTTCAGCATTGCCCGAAAGAGGGATAGCGGGGCGAGTGCAATAGCCGCAGCTGCTGAGCGTCAAGACTGCAGCAAGAATAAATAATTGTTTGCGTGTCATAATAAAAAAATTTAGACATAAACGTTAATTATAGAAATATAGACAAGTCCTATTAATGAAAGAATAGCATTAAAGGTAGGTTCTAGAAATGGAAAGCAATACCTACCCCATCTTGCGATGCGTTGAGCGAGAAATAGGGTTGACCAATAGCGCTGTTATACACGCCTACCGAATTATGTTGCTTGCAATAACCGATAATCAGTAAGGGCACACTCGCTACCGTAAGCGTATGACCAAGGCCACACACAAAATTATTCACTGCGGCATAATGGCCATAATAACTGTTCGGACGGTACCACCACATGATAGCGCTACTGAGATCGAGCGCCAAACCGCCAGCCAGCAATCCCCAACCTACGCTGCTGAGTGTATAGCCGGTATGGAACTTCGCATATGCAGCCGGACAGGTGTTTCGTAAAAATGCAGCATACTGATACTTGTCCATCGCATGCTTACCAAGGATATAGGTATTGCCTGCTCGATAAATGGGCTCGTTCGTAGCAACGGTAACAGCAGAAGCTGCGTTAGGATCTGCTTTCGTATAGGTACAAGTGAGTCCATCATCAGACATTTTGATTTCCTGAGCGGCTGCAAACTGAGCGCTCAACATAAGTGCTATCGTGCACATGAACGTTAAAAGAATCTTTTTCATACTACTAATGGGCATTTTGCCCGAATTAAATCAATATTTGAGGGAAAGAATAGCTACCCTCGTAACCAACGTTTTCAATAATTAGACGCAACTTGCGCAAAAAAAACTACATTTTCGTCAAAAAAATTATACAAAAAGCATACTTGCTAAAATTGCTCCTATGGCAATAATGGCTGGCAAAATAGTTACAGACCGACGTTTCATAATCATAAGTGAGTGAATGTTAAAAAGAAGTTAAAAACGAAATCGGCTGCAAAATTACTGCTTTTTATGCAATTTGTATAGTAAAAAACGGACAATCGTAATAAAAAGATACACGTCGTAAAATTGACACAAGTTTGCCTAAAATTCGCTGCTTATTCGCTGCTAATTCGCTTCTTCTTCGCTTCGGATTCGTTTGCTCTCCGTTTTTTTCCGTTTTTTTCCGTTTGTTTTCCGTTGTGGAACGGAGAAAAAACGAATGTAGAACAAATGTACAACGAATATCGAACGAGAGTAGAACGGAGATCGAACGGAGAATGAACGGAGAGTGAACGGAAAAACAGTGTCTGGGCCCGTGACGAACAGCTTGTACGTTCTGCTTATCCCCGAGCGTTCCTGCTCGATTTCGGGTACAAAGGTACTGCTTTTTTGAATACCGGTTACCACTTAATGCCGGATAGTTACAGATAATGACGGATAATAACGGATAGTGACGGATAATAACGGATAGTGACGGATAGTGACGGATAAAGCTGCTTATAGACGCCTATGGCTGCCTATGGCTGCTTAAAGAGGGATAGTCTAAGGTTGTCGGCGGGAAAAACCACCTGCTCATATACCGGACACAAACTTAATATCAACCGTATGCACCGATCGTGAAAAACCACAGCACACAACTTACAGATTGCTGATGCGATGCATGATTTGGCGGATGGTCGCTGGATCGGAGTGAAGAGCAGCGGAAAGAGGAGAAGAGGAGGAACGCTCTAAGGAATTGGAGGAATCGAAAGAGGAAGGCGTTTTTATGGAAGTGAAGGGGCGGGAAGAGGAGTGAATCTCCGAGGCTCCGGTAAGGCGGAGGATAGTGGCTGCATTCTCGGGATTGACGCCCGCACCGGGTAGAAGGATAATGCGACCGGCTGCCTGCTCGCAGAGTTGACGAATGAGCGTTGCTCCTGCCAATGCAGAGTCAGCCTGCCCCGAAGTGAGCAGGCGGTCGCATCCTAATTCGATAATCTGCTCGAGCGCACGGAAAGGGTTACGGCAACGGTCGAACGCGCGATGGAAAGTGACGGACAGACCCTCAGCCGCTTGCATCCATCGCTTGCAAGCAGAGAGGTCAATCTCCTCATCGGCCGTCAGAGCGCCAATCACCACCCCATCGGCTCCTGCACGTTTGGCCATCCTGATTTGCTCCTCCATAAGTGCAATCTCCGCTTCCGAATAGACGAAATCGCCTGCTCGAGAACGAATCAACACATGTACGCGAAGCCCCTCTGCGGCCACTGCTTCGCGAATCCAATCCTCAGGAGGGGTTATTCCTCCCGAGGCTAAGTCAGCGCATAGTTCCACACGGGGTGCCCCCGCTTCGATAGCGGCATGCAGGCTTTCCCGAGAAGCGGCACACACTTCCAATACCGCCATAGCGCGTTTATTTAGTTGTAAGACGGATAACCATCACAGGGTCGGCCGTTGCGCCCTCCGGCAGTTGCAGATGCCATATGCCATCTTTCGATTTCTTCACCTTGAGCGGCGTGCCGTCCCATAGTTGTGCTTTCTGCACTTTGCAGTTGAGCGGCAGGGCGATATCCTGCATCGGGTTGAAGATATGGAGGAAAAGGGTGCTGCCTTTGCGCGTGGAGGTACCCCATGGTTGGTCTTGCAGATCGCCGGCCGTAGTGCCATAGATAGCCTCGCCATAGGTGCCGAGCCATTCGCCCATCCCTTTGAGTCGCTCCAGCGCAGCTGCAGGCAACTCCCCATTGGGTTGGGGACCGATATTAAGGAGCAGGTTGGCGCCCTTACCTGCCGTTTCCACCAAATAGCGAATCAGTTCTTCTACGGATTTATAATACGGGTCGGTCACTTTGTAGCCCCACATGCTGTTCATCGTTTGGCAAGTCTCAAGCGGCAATAGCGAGATATCCTGTCCGGAGTAACCTGCCGTGTTTCTGCCCGGGATATCGCGCTCGAAAATCTGAATATCTTCGCCCGGAAGCACGTTTTCGTGGTGGTTATTGCCCACCAAACACGCAGGTTGCAAACGATGAATCATCGCATATTGCTCATCGAGTTGCCAGTCAAACGGCACCGAATCCTCATCATGATCCCAGAAACCATCAAACCAAATGGCGCCAATCGGGCCGTAGTTGGTGAGCAATTCCGTAAGCTGATTGTTCATGAATTGATAATAATGCGGCCAGTCGGCTTTGGTAGAATCGCGTCCGGTATGATGTCCGGTGCGGCCCCACGGATAATCTTCGCGCGTCCAATCCAGATGCGAATAGTAGAAATGCAGACGGATGCCCTGCTCTTGACAAGCAGCCGAGAGCTCTTTGAGCACATCGCGGTGGAATGGCGTTGCATCCACAATATTATAATCCGACTGCTTAGTGCCCCACATAGAGAAACCATCGTGGTGACGGCTCGTGATGGTGATGTACTTCGCGCCCGAACCTTTGATAGCGCTCACCCACTCCTCGGCATTAAAGCGGTGCGGATAAAACGCATCGGCTGCTTTGGCATACTCCTTCGCATTCACGCCGGCAATGTTCATAAACCATTCGCCATTGCCATACATCGAGTAGATTCCCCAATGGATAAAAATGCCGAACTTCATATCCGAAAATTCCTGACGGCTTTTCCGGTTTTCCTCCGTGGGCACATACTCATTTTGCGCCATAGCGCCCAATCCTACCAGCGCGCAAATCAAAATAAGAGACAGTCGTTTCATATTGTTGTTAAAAATTTTTCAAAACACAATTTGCCCTATGCGGGGCAGCTAAGAATGGGAGTAAATCCCCTGCTCATTGCACAATCGCATGCCATATTGGCACCACGCAATACCATGAAATCCACAGGCTGGCCACCAGTTTGAGTCCGGTAGAAAGGAGGAAAGCCAAGAACGACCATAAAGCCACCTTAACGGATTTATTGAGGTTCTTCTCTTGGATATACTCCGCCAAAAAAGCGCAAGCGAGCGGGCCGATAATCAATCCCCAAGGGGAGAAAAATAGGCCCACAAACACGCCAAGCGTAGCGCCCCAAACAGCAGCCTGACTGCCCCCACCCCATTTGGTAGTGATGGCCGGAGCAACGTAATCGAGCAAGGTTACCACCACCATAAGCAGTAGCATTAGCAGCAAAACGGACAAACTTACGCCACCGGGAATGGCGAAGTAAATAATCAACAGCGCCACCCATGACAGTGGCGGCCCCGGAAGGGCTGGAACAATCGCGCCAATGATGCCGACTATCAGCAACAAAACGGCAATTATAGAAAGAAATATCGTCATATCAGTTTATTTTAAGAAAAGCAAGCAGCTCTTGCATAGAGGCAAACACTTCTTTTGCACCTTCTTGCAGCAGGCAATCATCGGGTAGCGGACCGGTATTGACCGCATAAACATCCAATCCAGCGGCCGAGCCGCTCCTCACACCAAGGGGTGCATTTTCAATAACAGCGCAATCGGTTGCGCTTAGATGATCCGGCCACCCTCTTTCGGCTTTGAGCGCAAGAGGGATCGTCTCGTAAAGCGCCACAGCGCGTTCAAACCCCATCAGATACGGTTCCGGATCGGGTTTGCCCTTTTTTACGTCTAATCCGGTCACCATCCTGTCGCGCTTGAAGATGCCTGGAAAGACATGATCGAGCCTGTCGAAGAGCGAATGTTGCCCGCTGCCCGTAACGATGAAGATGAGGGCACCTTGCGAACGAAGAAAAGCCAACACATCCTTCACGCCAGGGATGGGAAACGTCTCACCCAACTCATGAAAGAGGGCCGTTTTTTCGGCATAGATAGCATCAACCTCCTCGCGGTCGGCATGCCGATGCTGGATGGTGGATATGGCTTCTTCAATAACAGAAAATCCGGTTCGGCCTTCGTTGCGGTACACTTCCTCTTTTGAAAACGGAAGGCCGTGCTGCTGCATCACCCTTGTCCACGCCACCGCATGATGGGGCATCGAATCAAAGAGCACCCCGTCCATATCAAAGAAATAAGCTATCTTATTCATTTTCAGTCAGTTCGTTATAATTAGTCGTTTTTCCATTCAGCATACGGATGTTGCACCAAATAGGAATTGTAATACCGCTCATCAGCCGTCACTTCTTCGCCGAGGAAGTCAGGAAGCACCACTTGGGTATCCTCTTGAGGCAACTCAATCTCAGCCAAAATCAGTCCCTCGTTGGCGCCATGAAACACATCCACTTCGGCCTTCAATCCATCGTTTAGAAGAACGATATAGCGCTCCTTCTCAATAGCCCCGGGGAGGCAATGCGCAAACAACGTCTCGAAGTCTTCTATCGAGATGCTTTTCTCCCATTCAAAACGCGCGATACTGCCTTCTGGAGCCGCCGCTTTGATAGTCAGATACGCCTCATTATCGGATTGACGCACACGAATCGTGCGCTCCGGATCCACTGACAAATAGCCTTGCCGAATGCGCTTCACGGCACTTGCCTGCTGCCGAAACGCATCCGATACGACCTAGTATTTTCGTTCAATTTCCGTATTCATTTTCTCTTTTATTGCAATATTCATCGCTCAACCATCGCATTATCATCGCTCGAGCATCGCACGTGCATCTAGCTTGTATCTAGCTTACGTTTACGTGCGCTGTAAGCTAGATACAAGCTAGATGCGTTAAGGCTGCGTGGAGGATTTGCGGGTGGCGCAACGATTCACGAGTGCCGCTACGTTGATATAAGAAATGCCACCGTGGAAACACAACCCGATTTCGCAGGTGCGGCTGTTGCTCACACCGAGCGTAGCGTGGTGCTTCTCAATCTCCTCGCGCAAATGACGGAGCGACCATTTATTGAGTTCAGGATCAGATAGCCCCTTATCTCCAGCAAACGCGCAGCAACCTACTCCTTCGGGCACGATTACCTCACGAGCGCAAGCACGCACCACATTAAGGAGGACGTCATTAAGTTTGAGTTTGCGCGTAGAGCAGGTGAAATGAACGGCCACCGTCTCGTCAAGCGGCTGAATATCAATTCGTTCCATTAAGAAACGCGCAATAAACTCCGCAGGCTCATACAGGGCTAAGTCGGGCATGGTATGGCGCATGCGATAGAGGCAGGGCGACTGGTCGCAGAGGATGGGATACTTGCCGTTTTCAGATGCTTTCAAGAGCGCCTGATGCAGCTCCTCCGCTTTCTTATCGGCCACCTCCGGCATACCCTTGCTTTCCCAAATCGTACCGCAACATAGCTGCTGCATGTGGTCGGGGAAAAGCACCTCAAAACCGGCTTTCTCGCATAGTTCGACCATATCATTGATGAGCGGTTTCTCGAGCTTATCTTGCTTGGATAGGCCCATCCGCTGGTTGATGCAAGAGGGAAAATACACCACTTTATTGGCTCTGGCAGCACGAAGTGCTACCGCTGCATGGAGTTGCTTCCGTCGTACGGGCTTGGGTACAGCGGGCGTCCATTGCGGCACACCCAAATAATGCAAGCCATTGCATACGAGTTGCATGCCTTTGTCGGAGAGGATGGTGCGGCCGAAGTCAGCCAATCCGAGCATTACACCAACGCTGTTGGCTACGCCCTCGAAATGGTCAGCCGCAAACGTTCCCAATCGTTTTCCCAAAGCCCCCATCTCCATCTCGCGAATGACGTGGATAAACTCGCCCGTGTTGATGCCGAGCGGACAGGAAGTAGCGCAAAGCCCATCTCCTGCGCAGAGGTCCTTGCCGATGCGCTTGAAAGCTTTCTGCAGATTGGCGAGTTGCGTTTTCTCCTCGTTCAGCGGCCCCTCACCTGCCGCAATAGCGGCTTTGAGACGGGCTATCTCGCGTTGGATGATGATACGCTGACGCGACGAAAGGGCGCGGGTGATATCGCCTTCGGTAAAGCCGCAGCTAGTGCAGTTCACCTCGCAGAAACCGCATTCGATACAGCGATCCACGAGCGGATGAACGGCCGGCAGCGGTTTGATATGCTGGATATACGAAGCTTCATCTTCGTTGAAAATCACACCCGGATTGAAGATATTCTTAGGATCGAAAAGCGCTTTCGTTTCTTGCATCAACTGATAGGCTTTATCGCCCCATTCGCGACGCACAAAGGGTGCCATATTGCGGCCCGTACCATGCTCAGCTTTGAGCGAACCATGATACTTATCCACTACCAAATCCACCACCTCGTGCATCATCCTATCGTATTGATCGATAGCGGCTTGCGAGTCGAATCGCTGGTTGAGAATGAAGTGGTAATTGCCTTCAAACGCATGACCATAAATTACCGCCTCGGGATAGTTATGGTCGATGAAGAGCTTCTGCAAATCTGCCGTTGCATCCGCCAGATGTTCGATGGGGAAAGCAATGTCTTCGATCAGGCATGTGCTGCCAATCGGACGGGTGCCGCCCACCGCGGGGAAGATACCCGATCGCATCGCCCAATAGCGCGCTTCTTCGGCTCCCGTCTGGAAGGGAAGCGAGCCATCCGTATTGCGGTTGAGGATATCAAACGCCTCACAAGCTCGGGCGATAGCTGCCATCTTCTGCTCCAATTCTTCGGCCGATGAAGCCTCCACGCGCATCAGCTCAGCTCCCGCATCGGATGGCAAGCCCTTGAGCTCGGGGAAATCGTTTTCCACCACCTCCATCGAGCGCTTATCGAAATACTCCATGGCGGAGGGCAATCCGGTAGCCTTGAGGGCGGTCACGCAGCGACAAGCTTGGTCGGTAGTGGGAAAAAGCAGGAGAGCCGACTTCGAATAGGGGTAGTCCGGACCGGTGAACATCGTCACTTCCGAGAGGAAAGCGAGGGTGCCTTCCGAGCCCACTATCAGGTGCGCGATGATGTCAAACGGATCCTGCATTTCGGCATACGGAAGGATAGTCAATCCCGTCACGTTCTTGATGCTGTACTTCTTGAGAATCAGCGCTTTGAGTTCCTCATCGGCTTGCGTACGGTCACGCAGTTCTTCAATCTTTCGGATAAACTCCGGATGCGATTTTCGGAAAGCGGCTTTCGATGTTTCCGATACCGTATCGAGCACGGTTCCGTCAGCCAATACGATGCGTACCGACTTCAGCATGCGGTAGGAATTGGCATGCGTACCGCAGCACATTCCGGAGGCGTTGTTCACCACAATTCCGCCCACCATCGCCGATTTGACGGAGGCAGGGTCGGGGGTAAAACGACGACCATAAGGTTTGAGAATCTCGTTTACTCGTTGACCGATAATACCGGGTTGGAGGGTGATTTCCTCACCATTGTTGAGCACGCTATAACGTTCCCATTTCTTCCCAACCACCACGAGCAAACTATCGCCACACGCCTGCCCGGAGAGGGAGGTTCCGGCCGCACGAAACGTGATTGACTTACCCTCTCGGTTGGCTCGAGCGATGATAGCCTGCACCTCGGCTTCCGAAGCCGGATGCAGCACTTCTTGGGGGATATATCGATAGAATCCCGCGTCGGTTCCCCATGCCAGACGCTCAATATATGTACTCATGTTTTAGGTGGGTTCTAATAATTCCCATTTTCGAAAAGATAATGATTAAAATTGTGGGTAACAAGTATTATTGTTTTGTCATCTTTTGGTTTCTTTTCGGCCCAAATCGTAAGTAAAATCAGTCACGTAGCTCGCTACGCTCCCTCTTTTACTTCCAATTTTTCCTCGAAAATAAATCCAAAATCTAAACAGCTAATTTTTAGAACCCACCTATA
>JALFZG010000010.1 GCA_022784645.1 Bacteroidales bacterium | reverse complement strand
CCCTCACCTTTCTCTATGCCTATATGCCCCTGCCGGATATCACCGACAACGATGGCGCTTTTTTCCTTGCCAATGTTGATTGCTCGCTTCGTGCCCGCGAAGAGATGCCATGGGGAAAACGGGTGCCGGAGCGCGAATGGCGGCATTTCGTATTGCCTCTGCGCGTGAACAACGAGCCGCTCGACTCCTCTCGAATCGTGTTTTATCGCGAGCTCAAACCTCGTGTAGAGAAACTGACAATGGCGGAAGCAATCTTAGAAGTCAACCATTGGTGCCATGAACATGCCACTTATCAACCCTCCGATGGGCGTACCTCGTCGCCTTTGCAGACGGTCAAAAGCGCGATCGGACGATGCGGGGAGGAGTCAACGTTTGCTGTTGCAGCCCTCCGATCGGTCGGTATTCCCGCAAGGCAGGTTTATACCCCGCGATGGGCGCATACCGATGATAATCATGCGTGGGTGGAAGCATGGGCCGATGGCGAGTGGTTTTTCCTTGGCGCATGCGAACCCGAACCGGTTTTGAACCTCGGATGGTTCAATCAGCCTGCTTCACGCGGTCTCCTGATGCACACCAAAGTGTTCGGCAAATACGATGGCCCGGAGGACAAAGTGTCTGTAAGCAAATGCTTTACGGAAATCAACGTGACCGAAAACTATGCGCCAGTAGCATTCAACGTAGTGCGTGTGGTGGATTCGCTCGGTAAGCCGGTTAAGAATGCCGAAGTACGTTTCTGCATTTATAACTATGCTGAATTTTACCCCGTTTTAACAACGCATACGGATGCCGATGGTATCGCCCGTTTGCGCACCGGCAAGGGCGATATGGTAGCCTGGGCAACAACTGATGAGTGCTATGGATTTACAGTTTGTTCGGCCGCCACTCCCGATACCGCATTACTCACCCTTAACCACCGCTCCGGCGAACGCTATCACGAGGAGCTGCCAATAACTCCCCCACCCGTTCGCAACACCTTGCCGGAGGTCAGCCCAGAAGCACGTGAACGTTGCAACCAACGCCTTGCTGAAGAGGATTCCATCCGAAATGCGTATATCCAAACATTCGATTCTTCCACTCCCCTGCTCGCTGCTTCAAGGGGCAATCACGAGGTTATCAAAACCTTCCTCGCTGAATCAGAGGAGACTGCATTTGCAGAAGCCATTGTAGAGCATCTATGGGAAAAAGACAAACGAGATATCACGCTCATCAACCTCCGCGACATGTATGACCACGGCCGTTTATCGGCTTGCAATATGGAGCTCAGCGAGGAGGAAAAACAGGCATATATAGTGCAGCAACGCGTGATAACGGAAGCGCTAACGCCCTATCGTAGTGCTTTTCTACAAGCCATTCCCGACTCTCTTCAGCAACTCTTCCGATCCGATGTAAGGCAGATTGCAGAATGGACACGCGAGCATATTCGCATTGACAACAGTTGGAATCCGCAGCATTTGAAGATGGCACCTATATCCGTTTGGCGCTATCGCATCGCCGATAATGTGAGCCGCGATATTTTCTTCGTGGCCCTCGCCCGTACTTTTTATCATCCAGCCGAAGTAAACCCCATCACGGGCAGAGTGCGATATCTTACCGAGGATGGCTGGGTAGAGCCGACGTTAGACGATGATAACGATGCTGCTTCTGCAAGTGAAGCCGGCAATCAGGCTATTAGCGCAGAACAACCACTTGTGCTACAATCGGAGGCGTCAGATGGCGGTTCGTATCGCTATTATTCGCATTTCTCCATCTGCCAATTGAACGCCCTCGCACCGCGTCAGTTGGAGTACCCCGAAGACGCCACCCTCGCTTCGATGCAGGCAGAAAAACCGATGCTCGCTCCAGGCGATTACCTGCTCATTACCGGCCGCCGACTTGCCAATGGTGCCGTGCTCGTGAACATTGAGGCGTTCCCTGTGAATGATGCTCCCGTAGGCGAAGCTACTGTTTGTGTGCCGTTTGAAGTGCGACAATCCAATGATCAAGTGATGGTGATTGGCTCGTTTAATTCCGAAAATCGCTACCAACCATATGCTCCCGAAAGCGGCCTTGCAAGCGATCGCACCTCCATCCTATCCACTACCGGGCGAGGTTATTTCATCTGCGGAGCCATAGCGCCCAACAACGAGCCCACCACCCATATGCTCCATGACCTTGAGGCCGCACGAACGGAAATAAACAATCAGGATATTGCTATTGTTCTGCTATTCCAAAGCCTTGAGGCCGCACGAAAATTCCGTTTTGAGGAGTTTCCCGACCTCCCCAAAAACTGCCATTTTGGCATTGCGGATGCAGCTGTGATTGCCGAACTCAATGCCGAAAACGAAGCTATAGAAATCCCAACCATCGTGATAGCCGATACATTCAATCGCGTGGTATTCCGCCGCTCAGGATACACAATCGGGCTCGGCGATCAACTGCTGGATTGCTTGAAGCGCCTGTAATGCACCAAATATAAGTCATCCTTAGTTAATTCTTAGTTAATTAACTAATGCAGGACTAAGGAAGAACGAATACTGGACTAAGAAAACATGTTGATTCTGCAGGCATCAGTACATTTCTGAAAGCCACTGCAAAGGTACAAAAATTACGCGTTTTGCAGCTCGATAAGGCGGGCGTAATAGCCTCCGAGCGCGAGAAGCTCAGCGTGCGTGCCGCGTTCTACGATACGTCCTTCATGCAGCACGCAGATAAGGTCCGCATTGCGCACGGTGGATAGGCGATGGGCTACGACTAAGCGCGTGGTGGGATGCGGATGAGTAGCGTCTGCCTCGTGGTGCGTGAGCAGGTTGTCAAGTGCCTGCTGCACAAGCTGTTCGGACTCCGAATCCAGCGCCGAAGTGGCCTCATCAAGGATGAGAATCTCGGGATTGCGGAGGATAGCGCGAGCGATTGAGAGGCGCTGTCGTTGCCCTCCTGAGAGACGTGAACCGCGGTCGCCAATCACAGTGAGAAAACCATCGGGAGTTGCCTCGATAAACTCAAGCGCATTCGCCAATCGTGCTGCTTCGCGCACTGCAGTCATCATCGCTTCCTCTGAGGGATAAGCATCGGGCGACACGCCAAAGAGGATATTATTGAGGATGGTATCGTTGAACAACACCGCATCCTGATTAACGTTTCCCATCAAACTGCGCAAATCGTGGGTAGAGAACTCGCGAATATCGACTCCACCTACCATAACGATCCCTTCTTGAGGGTCAAAGAAGCGCGGAAGCAGGTCGAGCAAGGTCGTTTTACCACTACCCGACTGCCCCACAAAAGCAATCGTTTGACCGCGTTTAATATCCAAATTGATATCCTGCAAAACGGGCAATCCGGGTGTGTATGCAAACGACACATTCTGATAGCGGATAAGCGGTGCATCTGCGCGCATTTCCGACAACGAACGGGGCTTTTCAGGCTCCTTCACATTCGATTCGGAGCGGAGAATCATGTCGATTCGCTCAAGCGAAGCCATTCCTTTCCGCACCGCATATGAAGCCTTGCTCAGGTCCTTGGCAGGGTTGATGATGCTATAGAAAATCACAAGATAATAGATAAAAACGGCCGCATCTATGGTAGAGGTTTCGCTCAGAATCAGGCTGCCACCAAACCATAGCAACACAGCAATCAGCCCCGTACCTAAGAACTCTGACACGGGATGCGCCAACACATACTTGCGGTTGATGCGATTAAACGTTTGGCGGGTAAGATTATTGCGTTTTAAGAAACTCTCTGACAACTGCTGCTCGGCATTGAACGCTTTCACCACACGCAAACCACCAAGCGTTTCTTCAATATCCGACAAGAGATCAGCCGTCAGTTCCTGCCCACGCGTAGAACGGCGTTTGAGAGAACGTCCAATTCTACCAATCAGCAAGCCCGCCATAGGCAAGAGCAGGAGTACAAACAGCGTGAGTTGCCACGAGATGCAAAACAGCGTAATCAAGTAAATGCCAATCATGATGGGGTCTTTAAACAGCATATCCAGCGACGACATAATCGACACCTCAACTTCGTTGACATCCGAAGTCATGCGCGACATGATATCTCCCTTCCGCTGCTCGGTGAAATAGCCGATGGGGAGTGATAGAATCTTATCGTAGAGTTGCTGCCTGAGGTCGCGTAAAACGCCCGTACGGATAGGAATCATGAAAAACGAAGCGAAGAATGCAGCCGCACATTTCAACCCCGTCATCAACACTAAAAACAAGCCTAATAAGAAAAGCACCATCCCCGCTCCACCCTGCGCAATCTGCAGAGAAATCCAGCAGTAGAGGTTGTTTTTGAGCACATCCAACACGGCTTCTATACCATTTGCCCAAACTATAGGTTGGTACGTCTCGACGCCCGCGTTGATGCCAAAAAGAATTTGCAGCACGGGAATAATTGCAGCAAACGAGAAAAGGCTCAGCACAGTGCTGAGCAGATTGAAAAGTATATTGAGCGCCAACTGTCCGCGATATGGAGGGATAAAACGGCGCAAGAGTCGGAAGAATTTTTTCATTATTTTGTATTGCGTCGGTGTTCGCAAACATATCGCAACACACGGCTGTCAAAAGCATTTTTATCTTGTGAGAAATCCACTTCAATCGGTAAATACCACATCCTCGGACGCATATTGTCGGGTACTATACCGGCATCGCGCAACCTTACCGCATCCTTTTCGGTTGTAAGCACCACCGCCTCAGCCGGCAATTGCGCCAACCGGGCTGCGATACGAGCAATGTCCTTAGCCGAATATGAATGATGGTCTTTAAACAGCATCTCGGCTGCTACCCTATCTCCTACATACTCGCGGAAATACGCAGGTGTAGCGATGCCCGCTAAGAGTAGCACGGGAGCGGTAGTGGGGAACACCGGATGAGTCATATAATCGGGCGTAGAACAATCTGCCGCTTGGGGAGAAACGACTTGAGTATTTTGCTCAAACACCTTCTTCGGAGCCAGATAGCGAACAAAAGAAAAGCAGAGTTCTTGAAACGTTGGACAATGGAGCGACGAAGTGATCACGCGTCGGTCTATAGGTTGCATAGAGGGAGGACATTTCGTAACGACCACTATATCTGCTCGATGTGCGCAATACGCATGTTCGCGCAATCTACCATACGGCAACAGATGGTCCTTTACGTAAAGATTATCCACAGGGGTGAGGAGAATTTGGAGTCCGCATTTCACCTGACGGTGCTGAAACGCATCATCCAAGATAATTACGTCCAACTCAGGATACTGCCGAGACAGCCTGCGAATGGCAGAGGCACGGTTTTCTGAAACGACTACCATCGCATTGGGGAATTTGAGTTGCATCTGCCTCGGCTCATCGCCGATGGAAACAGCCGTAGCATGTTCATCAGCAATAATAAACCCTTTGGTGCGACGTTTATAACCGCGCGATAGGATAGCTACTCGATAGCCTGCATTCAGTAGAAGCGCTGTGAGGTATTCCACATGGGGTGTTTTGCCCGTGCCACCCACCGCCAAATTGCCCACAGCGATGGTGGGCAGTTTTGGTGAATAGGCATAAAGCAGATGTTCATCATACAGCAGGTTACGCAGCATAACAAACACACCATAAATCCATGACAGCAGGCGCTTAAACATTATGAATACGGTTTATTCTATATCTGAAACGATTTACTCTATAACGAGATCATATGGGATGCGCGCTTGGATAGGATTTGCTTGCTGCAACTGCTCCATCGAGCGAAGACTTTCGTAAGCAGCTTTGCCAAGACGCTTCTCAAGCGCTTTTTCAGCACGAGCAGAAGGCATGAGAGCGGAAGCTGTAGTGGAGAATGCATTCAGCAGTTTGGTCATTATATCCTCCTCTTCTGGATATTCTGATATCGTATAATTTCCCTCAATATCAGCGAGTTCCACTGCTTTAGCAATAGCCGCATCCATGCCGCCGAGCGAGTCAACGAGTCCAATCTCAAGCGCACGAACACCCGACCATACGCGGCCTTCGCCGATAGCTTTGATCTCGTCTTGCGTCATCCCGCGGCCCTCGGCGCAGCGAAGCGTGAACAGCTCATATCCGCGGTTGATTTCGGCTTGCAGCAATGCGCGTTCCTCGGCATTCATGCCTTTGAGCACCAAATTGCTCTGCAAATCAGCCATCTTATTGGTTTTTACGCCATCGAAATCAAGTCCAACCTTATCAAACGTTCCGGCAAGGTTTGGGAACATACCGAAGATACCAATCGAACCTGTAAGCGTAGTGCGTTCGGCAAAGATATAATTGGCCATACACGACATATAATAACCACCCGAAGCAGCATAATCCCCCATAGAAACGACCACCGGTTTCTTCTCCTTGAGGAGCATGAGCGCATGATGCATCTGCTCGCTGGCGTAAGCCGAACCACCGCCGGAATTGATGCGCAGCACTACAGCTTTTACATCATCATCGTCGGCTAACGCATTGATTTCCTTCACCATTTTTTTACCTACAATCCCATCTCCGGATTCATCGGTAATATCTCCCTCAGCATAGAGAACAGCCACCTCGTTGGATGCCATTTGCTTATTGAGCTCCGGCAAACGGGTGGAAGTCAGCAAGGTATAATCTTCGGTACCGGTCAATTCAGTGAGCACCGTCTTCATATCCTGCATGTAGCAGAGCGAATCAACGAGGCCGGTTGTCACGTAATCTGCTTGAGGTTGGAAGGCCATATAGCGGTCGGCCAACATATTAAGAGAGTCAATGGAGATGCCACGCGAAGCACTCACAGCTTCCAGTTCTTCAGCCCATACATCATTGAGCAATACAGAGTATTGAAGTCGGTTGGCATCCGACATTTCGGTAAGAATATACGGCTCAACGGCCGACTTAAACGTACCGACTTTCACCACCTGCATCTCTATACCGAGTTTCTTCAGCAAACGCGGATAAAAATCCAGAGTAATGGAAAGACCATGCCAGTCGATTGAGCCATTGCTGTTTACAAACACTTTATCTGCGCATGAAGCAACATAGTAGGAGCTCTGCGAATAATTATCAGCATAAGCAACGATAAACTTTCCCGACTCTTTAAACTCAACAAGCGCACGACGCAACACCTCTGCAGTAGCGCGCCCCATAGCCAACGTGCCGCCACGGAGGTAGATACCATCAATATTCGGGTCCTCTGCTGCAACGCGAATATTATGGAGCAGATTATTAAGTCCGTATTTCGTATCAATTTCTTGACCAAAAGCCTGCATGATGGCAGACTCATATTCATCATCCACCACGCGCTCCGAAACCGAGCCTTTCATATCGATGCAATACACACTGTGAGCTTCCGTTTTTTCCTCCGAAGAAGCCGCAGACATACCCACTACGCCAATCAACGTCATCACCATAATAAACGCGTAAATAGCAACGAAAAGAAACAAGCCAACGACCGTTGCCATGGCATATTTAAAAAACTCTTTCATAAGGTTATATTTTGATTAGTTTCTGTTTATCCATTTCTTAACCCCGTTTTTGAGAGGTTGCATCATCCGTTCGCTCCACCAAATCAGCGTGTTGTTTGTCCACCGCTGCGGATGGGTCGTGATTAAGATGGAATGCGGCTTTGCAGCAAACGTTTGCTGGATTTTCGACAATCCTTGGATGAGTTGTTCGGTATTGTGGAATACCAATCCGGCAGCCGTCCATTCTTCTTGAAAATGCGGAATCTTATCGCGAACCGATGTTTGAAAACCATCCCAACATCTGCCCGTATCGGTGAGGTACAGCACCTTGCTGTAATCGAGGTCGAGATAAGGCTCCGTTGTGATGCCAAGCGGATGATAGTCAAACGTTTTCCACAAGTCTCTGCCATCGAATTGTGACGTTGGTGCGCCATGCATACAGATGGTACTAACCGGATAAAACGACCGGAAATAAGCCAATTGTTCGCGAAAATGTGCGAACGCTTTCTCCACATCACCGTGGGTTATTCGCATATCCTCGTAATGATAACCCACCTCATGCCCGAGCGCCACAATCTGCCGAATCACGAATGGCTGATGGGCGTTGTCCATACAACGAAAATAATAAGTGGCTCGAATGCCCAATTGATGCTCAATGCGCGCTATCGGCAGAGCCAAAAGCGGACGTTTATCCACATCGTGGCGCAAGCAAACCACCTTCTCGCCCTGATGCTCAGCAAAGGCTTCCATCGGAACAAAAGCATAGCCTGCATCGCGGAGAGCGATAAGTAATCGATGGTATTGATACGGTGTAAAATCCATACGACTTGTGATAACTTAATCGAGTTTTAAATTAAACGACTTTCGATGATAGGGCGTAGGGCCAAATTGCCGGAGCGCCTCATAATGCTGCTTCGTAGGATAGCCTTTGTTGTCAGCCCATCCATATTGCGGATACTCCTCATGCAAGCGCAGCATATAGTCGTCGCGATACGTCTTAGCGAGCACCGAAGCCGCAGCAATCGACATATACGTCGCATCGCCATGCACAATGGTGTCGGCCTGAATAGCCATCATCTCACCTTCTGGCACATATGGGCGCCATTTATTGCCATCCACGAGGATATGCTGCGGACGAACGCTGAGTTGATCTAATGCTCGCTGCATGCCGGTGATAGATGCTTGCAGGATATTGATGCAGTCAATCTCCTGAGCCGTTACCTCAACCACAGCCCACGCTATCGCCTCGCGCTCAATCAGCGGCCGGAGCGCATACCGCTGTTTCTCCGTGAGTTGCTTCGAGTCGTTGAGCAATTCGCAACTGAAATCCTGGGGCAGAATCACCGCAGCAGCAAACACGCTGCCAGCAAGCGGACCTCTGCCTGCCTCATCGCAGCCAGCTTCAACCACTCCTTTTATCATATATTGACGCAACATATCCGAAAAAACTACAAATCTCGTGTTTGTCAGCCATTAAAACGGATAACCGATGGCAAAATGAAACGTCATATCGTCTTTCCAACACAGCCCATTCGGCACTGTGCGCCATTGCGTTCCATCGATATACAACCGCGAAGGATCATACAGTTTTACACCAAAATCCACACGGAAGACGAAAAATGAGAAGTCCAAACGCACACCCACGCCATACGACCAAGCTATTTGCTTATAAAACTCATCAAACTTAAATACGCCCCACTGCTGGGTAGGATAATCGCGGATAGTCCATACGTTTCCTGCATCGGTGAAAGCCGCCAATTCGAGAATCGACCATACTTTCCAACGATATTCGATATTGAGGTCCAATTTGATATCGCCCACTTGATTATTGTAAGCAATCGTGCCATCTGCACCATGATAGCCACCCGGACCAAGCGTACGAGCCGTCCAGCCTCGAACAGAGTTGGCACCGCCTGCAAAATAACGTTTTTCAAACGGAATAGACGAAGCATTGCCATACGGCACAGCAATACCTATGCTACCATGATATACAATTCGATGCTTGGGCGAGAGGATATGATGTCCCGTAAAATCAAAATCGCCTTTTACGTATTGCGAATAGCGAATATTGAAAATCTTAAACGATCCATCTTCATCGGGCTGCTGCTTAAACAGATGCGAGATGCCATACAGCAGGTTGCCTGCCGTTTCCACCTGATAGGAGAACGTGCCATACGAGCGATAGGGATAGCGCTTTCGGTAGTTCGACCATCGTCCGCCATAGCTCCAGTCTAAGATGAAGTGGTCTTCATACGAATACCGCAAGAGGTTGGAGGGCTGAAGGAATTGGTTTCTAAACGCATCAGAAATCCATGGCAGATACACATACGATAAGTCAAAGAAATGAAAAGTATGACTCAGCTGTCGGCCAAACGGTTGCAGATTATACGACAACGAAGCATTGGCGACTGTACGCGTAAACTCATCCGGTCGATTCTGAAATTTATAACCTACTGACACCTTTGGAGCATTCGGAAAACGAATGCTAGCCTCGGCTTTTGCTTCAATCGCACGGCCTCCCAATCGACGCCATTCGTATGAGAAAGCACCGTTAATATTAAACTCTTCGGCACCCTTGAAAAAATTACGATTAGAATATCCTGCTCCGGCAGAAATGCCCCAGTCGCCGGCGGAATATGTACCTTCAATCTCCGCCGAAATGGAATTGAGTTTGGATCGAGAAATCACGATATGGCAATCCAGCGAATCGCCTGCCACCTCCTCAAACGCGATATCCACGAATTTTACAGGGGCAAGCGCATTAAGTTCTGAGTAAGCCTTCTCCACGCGCAAAGCGTTGTAATAACTGCCCGGACGAATGGGGCAGATACGACGAAGCACGCGATCGCGAATTAGTTTCTTTCCGCAGAAAGAAAACGTATAACCATCCTTTTCAACAGTTGTAACGCTCAGTCCATCAGGACGTTGCGAAGGGTCGTAATCGGAATAAAAATGCACTTTTCGGATGAAGAACCGCGTAAACAGACGTTCGCGCAGGCTATCAGGCGCATTCGCTACATAGTCTTGCAAACGGAGCGAGAGCACTACTTCATGCGAATTATTGGCAGAATCGGCTTCGTAATGAAGATAGTCTTTTTCAAAATAATAATAGCCCATAGCACGCATGGCTCGAGTGATGCGGTCACGTTCCTCATCGAGCACTTCCGAGTCAAACTGCATCCCCTCATGCACAAGCGTTGTCTTCTCACTTTTGGCAATCCGCTGGAGCACGGGCTGATCCAGCCGAACGGCATAACTGCGGATATAATACGGCTCGCGCGAGGTGATATGGTAAGTAAGATACAACTTCTGCTTTTTGATGCGCATAGTGGTATCTACTAAGGCATTAAAATAGCCTTTATTGAACATCGCTTTCTTGATTTCCACCATAGAAGCATCAGCAAGCGAGGGGTCAAAAATCTCGGGCGCTTCGCCCATCTTCATCATCTGCCGATTGATCCACTTGGTCGTGTCGCGGCCGGCAGAAGAATACACCTGCAACTGCAGCGGCCAAAAGCCAAAAATCTCCGAATTCTGCTTCTGCCTTACATAATTCGCCATCTTATCCGCCAACGCTTCTGAAGTATAATCGCCATTTCTGTCTTTATTCTTCGCTTCATCGGCCTTTTCTTTGTTTTTTTTGTCATCTTGGGGCGTTTCCACCTTCACCCGCATCTTCCGCAAGAGATACTTATCTTGCGGCACAAATTTGGTAGTACTGCACGAAGAAAGCAGCACCAACAAACCGAATAATATGAGGTGAATATGCCTACGCATTGTTTTTTAATCTATTTTTGCTTGCAAAATTACGTTTTTTTTTGCACATATCCAAATTTTTTAGTACTTTTGCACAAAAAACAGCAGCAGATGTGGTTTTCTTAATGTTTTAATATGAGAATATCCAAAAATCAAATCAAATTTATTCGCAGCTTGAGCCAGAAAAAAGTGCGCGATTCCGAACAGTTGTTTCTCGCTGAGGGAGAAAAATGCGTAAGAGAATTGCTCCAATCGTTTGAGCCTTTTCTGATAGCCAGTTCCTCTCCTTTATCGGGCATCCATACGTTGGAAGCCACCGAAATGGAAATCCAGCAAATGTCGCAACTTCGTCATCCTCAGGGTGTAGTAGCAGTATTCAAAATGCCAACTATGGTAGATTTGAATGCAGCGTTCAAGATGCCAGAATTGGCTGATTTGAATGCAGCATTCAAGATGCCAGAATTGGCTGATTTGAATGCGTCATTCAAAATGCCCATCTCGCAAGAAGCGACTAAAGCATCCAGTCTAATACTGGCCCTTGATGGGGTTCAAGACCCGGGCAATCTCGGTACGATCATCCGCACGGCAGACTGGTTCGGCATTGAAGAAATCATTTGCTCGCAAGATACCGTCGATTGCTGGAATCCGAAAGTCGTACAAGCCACCATGGGCGCCCTCGCGCGCGTACACGTTCATTATATAAATCTCTACTCGTTCATTCTGAACGTATTGCAATCCAACCAAGACGGCAACAATTACCCCATTTACGGCACCTTATTGGACGGAAAAAACATGTATTCTCCTGATGCTATTCCGAGCAAACAACGCGGCATCATCATCATGGGCAATGAGGGGAATGGCATCAGTTCGGCCATCCGAAGCCTCATCACGCATCCGCTCTATATTCCTTCATTTCCGGCAGAGCGCCCCACAAGCGAAAGCCTGAACGTAGGCATTGCTACGGCCATCATCCTCGCGGAGTTCAGGCGATAAGGAACAAGCGAATTATTCAAACACCACTGAAGCAGCTCGCAGCCCCTTACAGAAGCGATTTCACGAATTCTTCACGGTCAAACACCTGCAAATCCGTCATCTGTTCGCCCAAACCGATATAGCGTACAGGAATCTTGAATTGGTCAGAAATACCAATCACTACACCACCCTTAGCTGTTCCATCCAGCTTGGTTACAGCGAGCGAGCTCACTTGCGTAGCGCGGGTGAACTGCTTCGCTTGTTCAAACGCATTCTGGCCGGTAGAGCCATCCAACACAAGCATCACATCGTTAGGAGCAGTAGGCACCACCTTCTGCATCACATTGCGAATCTTCGTAAGCTCGTTCATCAGATTGATCTTATTGTGCAGACGACCAGCCGTATCAATCAGCACCACATCGATATCGTTTTTTACGGCAGACTGCAAGGTGTCAAACGCCACCGAAGCAGGATCAGAGCCTTGCTGTTGTTTTACAACAGGCACCCCTACTCGTTCGCCCCAAATACAGAGCTGCTCCACGGCTGCAGCACGGAAGGTGTCGGCTGCTCCGAGCATCACTTTCTTGCCTGCCGCCTTATATTGATAAGCCAATTTGCCAATGGTCGTGGTCTTACCAACGCCATTCACGCCCACCACCATCACCACATATGGTTTGCATGGGAGCGGAGCATCGAAATCGGGCTGCGTCTCCGGGTTATTCTCCTGCAAGAGTTCAGCCGTTTCTTCACGAAGAATCCGGTTAAGTTCGTCCGTTCCCACATACTTATCGCGCTTTACGCGCTCTTGAATACGCTCTATGATACGGAGTGTCGTTTCAACGCCTACATCACTGGTTATCAGCGCCTCCTCAAGGTTATCGAGCACATCATCATCTACCGTAGATTTGCCAATGATTGCATGCGAGATTTTGGAGAGTACACTCTCCTTAGATTTCTCAAGCCCCTTATCGAGCGTCTCTTTCTTTTCTTTTTTAAATAATCCGAAAAATGCCATATTTTTTACCACAAAGGGCAATTTTAAATTACTAAATTCAATCATCCGGCCGTTTTTTCAAACGAACCGAAGCCATATTTTTGCCATCCGGCCGCTTTATCAAACGAAGCAGAACCTCATCTTTTGCCATCCGGCCGCTTATTAAAGCGAACGCTGACGAATCACTTCGTAAAGGAAGATTCCGGCCGCCACGGAAACGTTGAGCGACTCAATCGTACCGGCCATCGGCAGTTTCACGCGGGTATCGCAGAGGTCGAGATTGGCAGGATGAATGCCAACGTCCTCTGACCCCATCAAGATAGCTACCGGCCCCGAAAAATCAGCCTCCGTATAGAGCTTCGTAGCATGCTCGGTAGCGGCTACCAATTTCACGCCCGAATCGCGCAGGTAGCGGAGCGCATCTTGCATATTCTCCACCTTGCAAACGGGCAACGAGTGGAGCGCGCCAGCAGACGTCTTAATCGCATCACCATTGATGGCGGCACCTCCGCGCTGAGGCACAATAATAGCATCGACACCTGCGCAAGCACATGTGCGGGCTATTGCGCCAAAATTTCTGACATCGGTTACACCATCCAGCACCACAAGGAAAGGTGTTTTGCCCTCCTCAAAAAGCATCGGAAGCAGATTCTCTATAGGCGTAAATTCAATGGGCGAAAGGAAAGCAATCACACCCTGATGATTCTTATCAGTAAACTGATTCAGTTTTTCCACCGGCACTTTCTGCACGGGCGTAGGGATGCCTTCGAGCTTCTCCATCAATTCTCGAGCCAAAGACGAAGACATATCTCGGCGGAGCATAATCTTATCCAAGGTTTTGCCTGCATCAAGCGCTTCAATCACGGCTCGAATGCCAAAAATCATTTCTTTCTCCTTCGGTCGACGGGTTTCGTAATCGCGTGGCGAGGGTTTCTCTCCGCGCATCGAAAAATGTTGCGTACGCTGACGCTGTTCGTTATTTTTTTGTTTGAAATACATAGCATGTTATAAATATTGGCCGCAAAATTACAAAAAAAAATCGAAATATGCAAAAAAAAAGCACAACAATCGACAATAATTTGCTTATTTCGATTTTTTTTTGTACTTTTGCCGTGCTTATGAATACAATTCTTCTTATCACACCCCCTCTGACGCAACTCAATTGTGCTTATCCCGCTACCGCACAACTGTGCGGTTTTCTGCGCAAGCAGGGCATTCAAGCCGAACAGCAAGATCTCAGTATTGAACTCATTCATCATATCCTTCAAGCTGATTCACTTCGGCAGATTTTCAACCAGGCAGAGGCGTTGCATTTGCAAGGCAAAAAGCTAAGCAAAGCAGCCCGAATTGCCGTCAGTAATCGGTCGTTTTTTGAGCAATGGGTAGAGCCCGTAAGTCGGTTTTTGCGAGGCAAAGATCTCAGCCTGCAAAATCGGTTTGCTGACCGCACGTTTTGGCCAAATGCCAACCGACTGCCATCAGAAGAAGATCTCGATTGGGATTACGGAAGTGCGGGCAGCTATAATCGGGCGCAGTTTTTCTGCACGTATTTCCTTGAGGAAATAGGGCGTGTGATTCAGGAGACAGTCAGTCCGCATTTTGAGATGGTCAGATATGCAGAGAAATTGTGCATGTCGCTCCCCAATGCAGCCCCCCTCTATGAGGCGCTCAGCGAGGCTCCCAATTGCATCGACCAATGGATGCTTCAGTTGCTTGAGAAAAGGATAAACGAGCTGCCGAATCTTACGCATATCGGCTTCTCTGTGCCCTTCCCCGGTAACCTGTATGCGGCCCTTCGTTGCGCCCAATTTATCAAAGCGAACTACCCCAAAATCCGCATTTTGATGGGAGGCGGTTACGTAAATACCGAACTGCGGCAAATTGCTGATACACAACTATTTAGCTATATAGACAACCTGCTATATGATGATGGCGAACTGCCGCTTCTTCGATTGCTTACGGATGCAGCTCCCGTTCGCACCATTCGGCTCAACGAGGATGGGCAACTGATGCGGCTTGGATGGGAAAGCGCAGAAAATAAACTGTTAGCCAAACAAGATAATATTCCCTTCCGCGAAATCGGCACACCTTGTTTGGACGGGCTGCATTTAGATTGGTATCTTGACACAGCCGATGCAGCCAATCCCATGCAACGCTTATGGAGTAATGGCAGATGGAATAAACTGATGATGGCGCATGGTTGCTATTGGGCAAAATGCACTTTCTGCGACACCACACTCGACTATATCGGACGTTTTGATTCCGCCCCAGCAACTGAGATTGCCGACCGAATGGACGGCCTTTTTGCGCAATCGGGCGAAAGTGGTTTTCATTTTACGGACGAAGCCATGCCGCCTGCCATCGTCAGGCAACTGTCAGAGGAACTGCTCGCGAGAAAACGCACCTACTCCTGGTGGGGCAATATCCGTTTTGAATCCTTTTATTCAAACGAAATATGCTATCTGATGCATCAAGCGGGCTGTATTGCCGTGAGCGGAGGAATCGAGGTGGCATCCGACCGCGTATTGAAACGCATCAACAAAGGGGTAAGTATTGATTCGCTGAAACAGACTCTCCGCCATTTCCGAGACAATCACATCATGGTGCACGCCTACCTCATGTACGGCTTCCCCACCGAAACCGAAGCCGAGCTGATGGAGAGTCTCAACACGGTCAGACTGCTGTTTAAAGAAGGGCTCATTCAATCCGCCTTTTGGCATCGCTATGCCATGACTTGCCATTCGGAGAGCGGGCAACACCCCGAGCGATTCGATTGCAAGTGGACTTCCTCAGAATCAGCACCTTTCGCCAACAACGAAATCGGCTTCACCTGCAAAAATGCCCCCGACTGGAATCGCTTCGGACGCGGACTGCAATTAGCTACCGAAAACTACATGCGCGGAGCCGGTCTTGACATTCCCGTAAAGCAGTGGTTTCGTTAATTGATGCCCAAAAAGCTCACACACACCTAAAAAAAACAATTTTCTCCCATTTTTTCGAAAATTACAATTTCAACATTGGCTCTCACTCAAAAAGGTGGGAGCCAATTTGCTTTTTGCGACAAAAAAACGCAGGATTATCGTACTTTGTCCACTCATTCTCAACGGATTGTACGTTCATCTAGCTTGCATCTAGCTTTCATCGTGCTTGCAAACAAGCTAGATACAAGCTAGATACAAGCTAGATACAAGCTAGATGAACGGACGATAAACGGGGGATGAACGGAGGGGAAACGGAGGGGAAAAATAGGAGAAAAAAGGGAAAAAAATGAGCAAACAGCGGGATTTTTAGCAGAAAAATTGCCTCAAAATGAGCAATCAGAAGCAACAGAAAAATTGCAGCATAAAAATCGCTACAAAAAAACAATCAGCCCTGCCAAAATGGCAAGGCTGACTATTTACAGTTTTTTACGGGAAATTATTACTTATAAACCCTCAAACAGATTAACGAGTTTCAGACCGAGGCCGTTAGCTACCAAAGTGAGCGAACGAACAGTAGGATTCGTACGACCAGCTTCAATACGATTGAGGTTAGAAGGCTCCATGTTGCAGCGGTAAGCCAACTCGATCTGAGTAAGACCACGCTCTTTGCGCAACGAGCGAATGCGCAAGCCCAAACTCTTCAAAACTTCTTCAGATTCCATAATTGGTAAAGTGGTTTTAAGATTAAAGAATAATATTGGTTTGAAAAACGCTGCAAAGATAGTGTTTTTTTTGTTAATCCTATTTATCATATTTGCAAATTGTGTGTTTTTTTGATAATATTGGGTAAAAGTTTTATTGTTGTTATCATAAAAGTCAACATTTTTAACAAAACAACAAAAAATTATTATTAGTAACAAGATTTTTTACCTATTGAAAGATTTATTCCTATTCCGTCAACGCATAATTATTCATATTTTGAGTACAATTGTTTTTTTACCACTTCGAGTTACCATCTTTCATGGCAAATTCGAACGGAGCAAAAACACAACCACGCCAACGAACAAATCGGATGGACGAACCGGATAATTTAAGCAAAATTACAAAAAAAAGCTAAAATATTTGTACATGTCAGAAAAAAGCAGTAACTTTGCACCTCAAATAGGATTTTTGTATGGAATACAAATATTTAAACAGAATTGACTCCCCCGCGGATCTGAAGCAGATTCCCATCGATGAACTGCCTGAGGTCTGCGCAGAACTACGTAATTTCATCATCTCAGAGCTCAGCAAAAACCCAGGACATTTGGCTTCCTCGCTCGGGGCTATCGAGCTTACTGTTGCACTGCATTACGTGATGAATACGCCCACCGACAATCTGGTGTGGGACGTAGGGCATCAGGCATACGCTCATAAAATTCTTACTGGGCGCAGGGATCGTTTCTCAACCAACCGTAAGTTTCATGGTATTGCCCCCTTCCCCACTCCGTATGAGAGCGAATACGATTCGTTTATTGCAGGCCATGCCAGCAACTCCATCTCTGCAGCTTTGGGAATGGCAGTTGCGAACCCGGGGGTGCATACGGTAGCCATTATCGGTGATGGCGCCATGACCGGCGGTTTGGCATATGAGGGATTGAATAATGCCTCGATGATCGACAGCAATCTGCTCATCATTCTCAACGACAACAATATGGCCATCGACCCCATCAAAGGTGGCATTACGCAATATCTTGTGGACATCACCACGAGCAAGACATACAACGACTGGCGCTATCGGATGTACACGATACTCAAGCAACTGGGCATCATGAATGATATCCGAAAGAAACGTGTACAGCGCTTTCATAACAACATGAAAGCCATCCTTTCAAAGCAACATCGCAACATTTTCTCGGGCTTGAACCTCCGCTATTTTGGTCCGGCAGATGGGCATGACGTTAAGACGCTCGTGAAGATTCTGCAAGAGATAAAAGACTACCGCGGGCCGAAAGTACTGCATTTGATTACGCAGAAAGGCAAAGGCTACGGACCGGCAGAAGCCGACCAGACGATTTGGCATGCTCCCGGAAAATTCGACCCCGAAACCGGGCAACGGCAAATCGCCAAGCATAGCAAACTATGGCAAGAGGTGTTTGGCGAAACGCTCCTGAAGTTGGCGGAGAAAAACGAATCCATCGTGGGCATCACCCCGGCTATGCCTACCGGTTGCTCGATGAATATCATGCAGAAAGTCATGCCTGCGCGCGTATTTGATGTAGGTATAGCAGAAGGACATGCCGTAACGTTCTCTGGCGGATTGGCCAAAGCCGGCAAAACAGCCGTTTGCAATATCTATTCAAGTTTCTTGCAACGTTCGTATGACAATATCATCCATGATATAGCCTTGCAGAAATTGCATGTGGTGCTGACGATTGACCGAGCCGGCATCGTGGGGCAAGATGGTGCTACGCACCATGGTTTGCTCGATTTGGCATTCCTTCGCCCCATCCCCAATCTCATGATTGCCGCTCCCATGTCAGCGCAGGACTTGGAGAAAATGCTCTATACTGCCGTGGAGAAAGTCAATGGCCCAATAGCCATCCGTTATCCTCGCGGTGCCGCCGCATTGGAGCCGGGGACGGCTGAATGGCAAGTTGATAGCAGTCGTTGGCAGGTGCTGGAGCCGGGTAAAGGCAGAAAACTGAAAGATGGCAAGCAAGCCGCTGTGTTATCCATTGGCGCTATTGGCAACGCTTGCCGCGAAGCCATTGCCGACTTGGATATTGCCCATTACGACATGCGTTGGCTGAAGCCGCTTGACACGGCTATTCTTGATGAAGCAGCGCAATATCCTGTCGTTTATACCGCTGAAGACGGCATCCTCAAAGGTGGCCTCGGAAGCGCTGTGGCAGAGTATTTTGCGGCCAAAGGATATACGTCGAAAATCGTAATGATTGGCGTAAACGACCAATTCGTAGAACATGGTACCCCCGATGAACTCTATCACATGCTCGGTATGGATGCAGAGGGTATCAGGGCAACGATAATGAAAGGATAAAACGCGGTACGGCAGCCTTTTTTGGGGTGCTTTCCGCTGCAAAACAATCAATAGGAGTTTCCGCTCCAATAAATTATGCGCATTATTATTTCTGGCGCGGGGGAAGTAGGAACGCATTTGGCGAAACTGCTCAGCCGCGAAAATATGGAAATCAGTCTGATGGACGAGCAGCAAGAACGTTTAGGCGCGCTTGATGCTAACTACGACCTGCTCACCAAAGTAGGTAGCCCCACTTCGCTCCACGACTTGAAAGATATCGGTGTTGAACATGCCGATTTGTATATTGCTGTCACCCCAGATGAGAGCAAGAATATCACGTCTTGCTTGATTGCCAACAGTTTAGGCGCCCATAAAACGCTTGCACGAATCGACAATTACGAGTTTCTGCTCCCGGAAAACAAGAGTTTCTTCGAGAAAATGGGCTTGAATCATCTCATCTATCCCGAGGTGTTGGCAGCCAAAGAGATTTGCGACTCGCTCCACACCAACTGGATGCGCTATAACTTACTGCTCTCAGGTGGCAATTTAGAGGTGTGTGCGGTCAAGGTGCGGGAGGGTGCCGAAATGTTGTACAAGCGCTTTGCAAGTGGTTTCTTCAATCACGGAAAATACCGTGTGGTGGCCATCAAGCGCGGAAATGACACGATTATCCCTCGCGGAAACGACCAGATTGAAGCCGGCGATTTGGTGTTTATCGTATTCAAACGAGAGAATCGCCACTTTATCCTCGAGCATGCCAACAAAAACAAACACGCTATCCGAAATGTCATCGTATATGGCGGCAGCCGCATCGCGGTAAAGACCATCATGGAGATGCCTGCAGATATCCACGTGAAACTTATCGAGCCGGACATCGACCGCTGTAATGAGCTCGCACAAAAACTCACTAACGCGCTGATTATCTGCGGAAACGGCAACGATATGGAGTTCTTGAAAGAAGAAGGAATAGAGGATGCCGATGCGTTTGTAGCCCTTACAGAAAATACCGAAACGAATATCTTCGCTTGCTTGGCTGCCAAGCGTTTTGGCGTACGGAAAACCATCGCCGAAGTGGAAAATTTGGATTATATCCCGATGGCAGAAGGCCTCGATATCGGTACAGTGCTCAATAAGAAAACCATTACCGCAAGTTATATTTATCAGATGTTGCTCAACCGCTCGAAAGTGCGTAATGTGCGCAACCTCACGGCTGCCGATGCACAGATTGTGGAGTTTGTAGCCAATGCGGGCAGCAAAGTTACCAAGCATTTGGTGAAGGACTTGCACTTGCCGGACGATACAAATATTGGTGCGCTGGTAAGAGCCGGAGTAGGTGTGCTCGTCAACGGCGATACGCAGATTATGAAAGACGATGTGGTCGTTGTATTCTGCAAAAGCGATGTTATCCGTAAGGTGGAGACATTCTTCGAATGATTCACGTTTCGCATGATTCAGTCGGTTAACCTCCTGACTCACAATAAATTATCATTTTTCTGAATGACTCGCACGTTTAATTGGAAAATAGTATTCAAAACCTTGGGAGCACTACTCTTGATTGAAGCAATCTTCATGTGTGTTCCTACGCTGGTATCCTATTTTTATCACGATTGGGATACGGGTGCTTTCATTGTATCCACTTCCATTACGTTTATCGCTGGTTTGGTGGGTTTGCTTTCCGGCCGCAAAGCGCCGAAGAAAGTGGGGCAACGAGAGGGATACGCCATCGTGGCTTCCATTTGGATTGTGTTCTCTGCCTTTGGCTGCCTGCCTTTTTATCTTTCA
Organism: Bacteroidales bacterium; assembly: GCA_022784645.1. Classification (GTDB taxonomy): domain Bacteria; phylum Bacteroidota; class Bacteroidia; order Bacteroidales; family Paludibacteraceae; genus Colicola. The sequence goes on along the minus strand of JALFZG010000010.1, from coordinate 51,873 downwards.
GGTGCTTGTACAACGATAACCGATAGCTATTTTGAATCGATGTCAGGATTCTCCACATTTGGTGGAACAATCTTCAACGATGTAGAAATCCTCTCGCACGGCATTCTCTTTTGGCGCAGCCTCAGCCAATGGATTGGCGGTATGGGTATTATCGTGCTGAGTATTGCGGTGTTGCCGATGTTCGGTTTGGGCGGCATGCAACTTTATTCGGCTGAGGTGACGGGTGTCAGTTATGAGAAACTCGGCCCGCGCATTTCCGGTACGGCCAAGAGCATGTGGATGATGTATATCGTCATGACCCTCACAGAGGTTGGGCTCCTTTGGTTGTGCGGTATGGAGGGATTTGACTCCGTATGCCATTCGCTATCTACCATTGCTACCGGTGGCTTCTCCACGAAGAACGCCAGCATTCTCGGCTACAGCCCCACTATCCAATGGATAGTAGGCATCTTCATGCTACTTGCAGGCATCAACTTCACCTTGCTGATTTTTGTTTTTCGCGGCAAACCCAGCCGCTTGTGGAAAGATGAAGAAACGCGCTGGTACATAGTGGGATTGCTACTTTTTACGATGCTCTTGGCTGTGGGATTGGTGCGCCATTATTTTCCATCGACGGACGTAACAGCCGATTGGAGCACGAAACTTCAGGTGGTAGAAAAAGCCACTCGCGAAGCATTCTTCACGGTGGTATCGGCTGTCACAAGTACGGGTTTTGCTGCGGCTGACTACACGGATTGGCCGAAACTGTTTTGGGTGTTTGTCGTTTTCCTGATGCTCTTAGGCGGTTGTGCGGGCTCTACGGCTGGCGGTATGAAGCAGATTCGAGTAGTACTGCTTCTGAAAAACGGCATTGCTGAATGCCGCCGACGCATCCATCCGAATGCCATTATTCCGGCCAAACTCAATGGCAAACCTGTAGCGCAACAAACCATCAACGACGTCATGGCGTTCATGTTTTTCTACTTGGCAATCACCCTCCTCGGCATCATGATATTCTGCGCCTGTGGACTTCCGTTTGACTTGTCGGTAGGCACAGCCATCAGTGCTGTAGGCGATGTAGGTGTGTGTATTGGCAACTTCGCCCCAGTAGGATCGTATGCTTGCTTCCCTGCTTTGGCGAAATGGGTGTGCGCGCTGATGATGCTCGTAGGGCGTTTGGAAATCTTCACCGTCCTGCTCCTCTTTAGCCCCACATTATGGCGGAAATAATGAAACAATATACATCCGCTCGTTATGGCGGAAATAACGAAGCAACATCCACCGCTCATTATGGCAATAATCTCCCCGCGTCTTGCAATATGCGTGCACACGATAAATTTAATAAGGTACGTGCGCGCGCATGAGTGCAGCTCCAAAAAGAGAAAAATTGCGCGTTTTTGCACATATTTTGCAGAATACGTCAGTTTTTACACATATTTTGTCAGTTTTTCACGCCTTTATTCCATAAAAAAGGAGTAATTTTGCACCGTGAAATTTTGCGTAAATCGTAATACATTTAAAACATAACAACAAAATCCTTTATGGACATGAATTCACTTTTCAAAAAAGCCATGATGACGCTCTTTATGAGCGCAGCTTGTTTGTGGGCATATGCTCAGCAAACAGTCTCCGGCGTGGTAGTCGATGAAAGCGGCGAGCCACTCATCGGCGTAAGTATTCAGGTGAAGGGTACCACCAATGGTACGATTACCGATTTCGATGGTAACTTCACCGTTGACAATGTTAAATCATCCGACGTTTTGGTGTTCTCTTACATCGGTTATTCGAATCAGGAGATTACGGTAGGCAAGCAAACTACCGTGAAGGTCACCCTGAGCGAAGACACCAAGAAACTCGACGAGGTGGTAGTTGTTGGTTATGGTCAGATGAAGAAGAATGACCTTACCGGCTCCGTGACTTCGGTTAACAACGAAGCCATCACCTCGAAAGGTACTACTGGCGTAGTAGAAGCGCTTCAGGGCGCTGTAGCTGGTGTAAACATCACCCAAGCCAGCGGTCGTGTAGGTGGCAGCTTCGATGTAGAGATTCGTGGTAAATCGTCCACTAACTCTGACACCAAGCCTATCTACGTGGTAGATGGTATCATCTGTGATGATATAGATTGGCTCAACCCGCAGGATATTGCCCGCATCGACGTGCTCAAAGACGCATCATCAACGGCTATCTATGGTAGCCGCGCTACGGCTGGTGTTGTACAGGTTACCACCAAATCCGGTACGACCGAAGGCAAGCGCGAAAAGAAACCGGCTATCAGCTATGATATGTATGTTGGTTTCGTAAACGCAGCTCGAATGGATAACTTCATGAGTCCGCAGCAGTTCTACGACTATCGTTTTACCCGCTTCATGGGTATGGCTGGTGGTTTGGCCAACGCTCTCACCTCGCAACCGACTTGGTCAATGGCTGGCGGTTTCGACCAGATGGCTATTCGTGCTGATGCTACTTCTGATGATTATCGTTTGAAAACGTTCCTCCAGAATGGTATGACCACCGATTGGGCTCAGATTGTGCTCCAGCAAGGTTTCCAGCAGAATCATTATATCGCAGTCAACGGCTCGTCGGAGCACGTAAGCTACCACTTCGGTGTAGGTTACAACCAGGACAAGGGCGTGTTCGTAGGCGATCAGCAGCGTCGTATCAATCTCAAGGGCTCTATTGACGCTACCATAAATAAATACGTACAGGCAGGTATCAACTTCAACCTTTCGTTTATGGGTAATGATTACACCAATGACGACGCTGTATCGCATGCCTTCTTGATGAACCCATTCAACCAGCCGGTGGATGCTAATGGTAATCGCAACGAGCAGCCGGGCTTGAACTCTTCGCTCGGTTCGGTTGAGAACCAGTTCACTTCTGAGATGCACCCACTCCGCTATATTGAAGCACAGGAAAAGCAGAAAGAAACTTGGCGCGCACTCGGCAATATCTATCTCCAGATTACGCCGATTAAGGGCTTGCAAATCAAGTCGATGTTTGCGCCCAACTTCTCTACCTACCGCCTCGGCATGGCGCAGAAACCCGATGCACTCGATAAGAACTACACCGACTACTTCGTTGAACTCACTAACCATCGTGATTTCAACTATACTTGGGATAACACCATCTCGTATAACAACACCTTCGCAGAGAAGCACAGCGTAAATTTGATGGGCCTCTTCTCTATGACGGCTGACAATAACGAGAAATATTTCTGGGCATTCACTAACCCGCTCGAGGGCACCAAGTGGTATAACCTTCCTTCGGGCGAATACAATGCTGACAAGAGTGTCTCTTCGTATGGCGAGAACTCGATGATGTCATGGGCTCTCCGTGCAAATTACTCGTATGCAGGTAAGTATATGGTTACCGCTACTATCCGTGGCGACGGCAGCTCAAAGTTTGCGAAAGGTCACCGTTGGGGCTACTTCCCCTCTGTAGCGCTCGCATGGCGTATGTCGGAAGAAAATTGGATGCAGGGTGCTGAATGGCTCACCAACTTGAAGTGGCGCCTTTCGTATGGTCTTACCGGTAACAACTCCGGTATTGGCAACTACGCTACCCAGCAGATTCTCTCTGACCCGACATACTACCCGTTTGGCGGTTCATATAACGTAGGCTATTTCCCCAATGCCATCGTAGATGAGAACCTCACGTGGGAGACCTCTCGCGAGTGGAACGCAGGTCTTGACTTCGGTTTCCTCCGCGACCGCATCACCGGCACCATTGACTTCTACAATAAGGTTTCTTCTAACCTCCTCTACGCAGTTGAGCTCCCGCTCGAAGCAGGTGGCGGCACCGTTATCACCAACGTTGGTTCGGTTTTGAACCGCGGTGTGGAGGTAGGCTTGAAGACTATCAACGTAGATACCAATGGCTGGCGCTGGGAAACGAGCTTCACCCTCGCTCACAACACCAACCGCGTATTGAACATCAACGGATCGGGCAATGACCTCCCCAATGATGGTCTTTTCATTGGCCAGCCAATCAACAACGTATATAACTACGAGTGGACAGGTATCGTATCTGACCACGAGATGGTTGTACCTGACAATGAGATTGCTGTAGCTAAGGGCCTTACCCCAGGCGAGACGATGCGTGAATGCGACTACTACTTCCAGACGTATGGTTGGGTAGAAGGTGCACCGATTATTAAAGACGTCAACGGTGATGGTAAGTTCACCGACGACGACAAGAAAGTGTTCTCTTCTGACCCGAAAATCACCGGTTCACTCACCTCTACCCTCACCTATAAGGGCTTTGAATTCTCCTTCTCGCTCTATGGTCGCTATGGCTCGATTGTGAAGTCTAACTTCTACTCGCAGTATAGCACCTATGCTGACCGCGGTAAGCAGCACATGGCGTTGGATTATTACATCCCTGCAGGCACCATCATCGACTGCGATGGCGTAAATGCAGATGGTACGTACAACAACCCCAAATATCAGGAATCAACGCATTACGGCTCATGGCCGTTCCCCGCTATCTATGGCACCAGCAATTTCTACGCTGATTGGAACGCCAACGTAAGCACCATCGTGGATGCAAGCTTCCTCAAAGTAAAGAACATCACCCTCGCTTACAGCCTACAGAAGAAAGAACTCGAGAAGATTCACTTGCAGAAACTGCGTTTCTACGTAACGGTTACCAACCCGTTTGTAGCTACTACCTACAATGGTTTCGACCCAGAGTGGGCAAACGCATCGCTCAAGCAGGACGCACCTTCTACCATCAACACCCAGATTGGTTTGAGCCTCAAGTTCTAATGAATGTCTAACCCGCAATATAAATAAATTAAGGAGAAAAAGTTATGAAAACGAAATTCTATATTTTGGCTCTCGCGCTGGTTAGCATGTGTGCTATGACCTCCTGCGACTTCCTCGAGGCCGAGAACAAGAAAACCGGCGGTCAGACCGCTGCTGATTACTTTGATCAGAACCCCGATAAGCTCCTCCCCTACGCCTACTCGCTCATGAAGCCGGTAGTTTCGCGCACGGACGTGTTTGTAAAAGGTACCGACCTCTATATGATGTCGCACTTGAAAGCAGCATCGCAGCTCCAGAACTATATCTACACTCCTGAGAATGCAGATATCAAGAGCTTGTATTCGCAATGTTACGCTTGCATCAACGCTGCCAACGCACTCATCTATTATGACAAAGAAGGCAAGTATTCTGACGAAGCACTCTTCATCCGCTCGTATATGTATTATGTACTCACCCAGCAGTTTGGTGCAGTACCTTTCATTACCGAGTATATCAATAATTCCAACCGCAACTATCCGCGTACGGAATTGAATCAGATCTATACTAGTCTCTTCGAGGACCTCACAAAAGTGGCTAATTCGGCTTCGCTCGATGAAGAAAACCACGTAGGTCACGCTTCCAAGCGCGCTGGTGCTGCCCTCCTCGCTAAGGTGTATCTAGCAGCAGCATGGGACCTCGGCACCACTGTTGCAGATGCCGTTAATGGAACCTACACCGTTAATGATGCCAATGGCTATTTCGCCAAAGCGGCTGAATGGGCAGATAAGGCTATTCAGATGGGTGCTGTAAACGACCTCACGACCATGACCTTTGAAGAGAAATGGCTTCCGGCAAACGAAGGCAATGGCGAGGAGATTTTCTCTGTGCAATACGATTTGGCTGGCTATCCCGGCGCAGTTGCTGAAGGAGGTCACGGATTACAGAATCACTATGGTTCGTATTTTGACAATCCATCCAAGACCGGCGGAAAGTATTCTGACTCTGAAGATGCACCTACTCGCAAGTCTGTATATATGTGGGAGAAAGGCGACCAACGCTTTGAGGCTACCTTCATGACTACCTTCTATGGCTATGACGGTACGAATTACGACAAGGGCTACTTCGCTTATTATAAGCAGGATGCTGCTACGCAGGCTACCCTCCCCATCTGGCGCAAGTACTTCCCCTGGTATGCTACCGATGCTGAGATGACCGCTTATCTGGCTGCGAACCAGGAGCGCTTCAGCATGAACACCCAGGTGCTTGCCCCCAAGGCTTATCAGATGACCGACAAGATGCCGTGCTGGACGTTCAACACCGATGGCTCTGTGCTGAAGAAGACTGTTAGCACCACCGAGTATGAGACCACCGTTTACGAAGGTTTGGACTTCGCTCCTACCGTAAAGAAATGGGATGATCCCAACTCGATCCAGTCCAACGGTAATAAGAACTGCTACCGCGATATCGTGCTGCTCCACCTCTCTGATATCTTCCTCGTAGCTGCTGAGGCACAGTTGCTCGCAGGTAAAGAGGCTGAGGCACTTGATTATATCAATAAGGTTCGAGCACGCGCAGGACTTGCTCCAACCACCTTCACCTCTTACGCTCCCGAATATGCAACCGGCAGCCTCCAGCCTATCGACCTCATCCTCGATGAGCGCGCTCGCGAGCTCTATGCAGAAGGACATCGTTGGATGGACCTCCGCCGCACCAAGCAACTCGTGCATTACAACGTTGCGTACAGCTACTACATCACTGATGCTGCGCAGATGCAGAATCTTGCAGGCGAATATAAGTGGTACCGTCCGATTCCGCAGGCAGAAATCAACGCTAACGATGCGATCACCGATGCCGACCAGAATCCGGGGTATTAATCCGATAAATGCAGAATTATTCATTATTTGAAAAATCCATTTTCTTATGAAACGCATATTGAATCTTATGCTCATAGCAGCCATGTGCTGCCTGATGGGTTGCCAACCCGATGAGAACCGCGTGTTTGACACCACCGCTGCTGCCGGCATCGCAGGTACCTATACCGGCGTTTGGTCCATGGTGGACTCTAAGGGAAACACCGGCGAAACCAAAGGTACTGTTGTGTTTGCCGAAGTAGAGGGAAATCCCTATTTGGTAACGATGACCATCGATGCTGCTGGTTTAGGCTATACCGGTAGCTGCAAGGCCAACGTAGCGCATGCGGGCGACGAATACGTGTATTACAACAACGCAGCCGCTGAGCTCCTTCCCGCTGATTCGCCTGAAGATGCTACCGTGCCCCAGTTCCAAGGACGCGTTAAAATCGATGGCACCACAGGATTTGACTTCAAACTCAAAACGGGTAAGGGCAGAAATGCCAAAACCACTACCTATACTTTCACCGGTGCGCGCTAAGCGCATCGGCTGAAAGGCTAAAGCAATGTAGCGATAGCGTTAGTGATAACGATAGCTGTCGCAAAAGAAATCAAGACAATCCCAACACAATCTTTATTATTAACAACTTAAATTTTTTAGCAACATGAAGAAATTTTTCTTTTTTGCAGCTGCTCTGATGGTATCAGCAGCAGCTATGGCTACCGCTGAGGTGTACACCCCGAGCCAAACCGACTATCCTACTGAAGCTGAAGTAAAAGCAGAAACAGCAACTAGAACGGCTGTTGATGCAGGTGTAGTGTTTTACACCGGTACCGCATTCGACGTAAAGAACGCTTTTGCTACCACCTATCAGCGTGTAGGTCTTAATGCTAATGCCTACACCACCCTCACCATGAATGGTTCAAACATTGTCGTTCCTGACCAGTGGGGAATCCAGGGTAATGACAACCCGAAGGATGCTGGTGGTGGTAACCCAGCTCTCACGAACGTTGCTCCTTCTCAGGGTGCTGTTTACCAGATTGACGTAAAGCAAGACGGCGTAATCTACGTTTTCCACAAAGCTTCTTCTAACAAGCACTACACCGTGTTTGAGCTCTTCAAAGGTGAAGCAACCTCTATGTGGTATGATTTCGCTATGATTACCTGCCCGGGCACCGATTCGGTTAACCAGAAAAAAGTACCTTCCCTTGCTGGTATCCTCTGCAAGGACGTCATCACCGACTCCCTCATCACCTACAACCCCGTCGTTGACGAAAATGGTTATGTTGTAGAGGGTGGCATCGTATTCCCTGAGATTCCGATGCTCCGCGAAGATGTTCCTACCTATGGTAAGATTGCTGACTCTCTCGACGTTCAAAAGAACGGTGCGTATGCTCACAATGGTCTTGGCGTAATCGCATTCCCCGTTATTGCTAACACCTCTTACTATGTAAACGCTTGCGGCTCGAAGATGTCGCTCGCTGCTATCGCATTCGAGACCGAGGCTGTTACCGTTAAGGTTTCTGATGGCACCAACGAGATCGAACTCTACAGCTCTGTTCATACCGCTGTTGAGAACGTAGAGGCTGTTAAGGTTAACAAGGTTATCGAGAATGGTATGCTCATCATCGAGAAGAATGGTGTACGCTACAACGCTCTCGGCCAAAAGCTCTAAAAAAAGATTTCCCTCACTTGAGGAAACACATGTAAGCACAACTTACTGACAAGTAGAAGCATCGCTTACTAACATGCATAAGTAAAGCTTACTAAAGCGGCTGCCCCAGCATTTGGGGCAGCTTTTTTTGTGCCATTTTGTACAGCGATACTGACATTTTGGCAGTCTTATAACGATTTTACAGCTTTGGCACACGATTTGAGAATATTGGAGCGAAGTCGTAAGGCTGCCCCAAGCGACATGCAATGGCATGCAGTACAAAAACAGCAGAGCAGCAATGCGGCAGAACAATATTTGTGTAACTAAAAAATATAATAAGAATATGAGCAAAATTATTGGTATCGACCTTGGAACAACGAATTCCTGCGTCGCAGTTATGGAAGGCAATGAGCCTATCGTAATCACTAACTCTGAAGGCAAACGTACTACGCCTTCTGTAATCGGTTTCGCTGATGGTGGCGAGCGCAAAGTGGGTGACCCCGCTAAGCGTCAGGCTATCACGAACCCTACCAAAACCGTTTATTCCATTAAGCGCTTCATGGGTGAGACGTATGACCGTCTCTCTAAGGAGATTGAGCGCGTTCCGTATAAGGTAGTTCGCGGTGACAACAACACCCCGCGCGTAGATATTGACGGCCGTCTTTATACTCCGCAGGAGATTTCGGCTATCATCCTTCAGAAGATGAAGAAGACCGCTGAGGATTACCTCGGTCAGGAAGTAACGGAGGCAGTAATCACCGTACCGGCTTACTTCAACGACTCTCAACGTCAGGCAACCAAGGAGGCAGGCGAAATCGCAGGTTTGAAGGTGCGCCGTATCGTTAACGAGCCTACCGCAGCCGCTCTTGCATATGGCCTTGACAAAGCTAACAAGGATATGAAGATCGTAGTATTTGACTGCGGTGGTGGTACACACGATGTTTCTGTATTGGAGCTTGGCGATGGCGTGTTTGAAGTAAAAGCTACCGATGGTGATACCCACCTGGGCGGTGATGACTTCGACCATCGTATTATCGATTGGCTCGTTCAAGAGTTTAAGAATGAGCATGGTGGAGCAGACCTCTCCAAAGACCCGATGGCTATGCAGCGCTTGAAAGAGGCTGCCGAGAAAGCTAAGATTGAGCTTTCTAACACCACCTCTTCAGAGATTAACCTCCCCTACATCACCTCGGTTGATGGCGTGCCGCAGCACTTGGTAAAGACGCTCACCCGCGCTAAGTTTGAGCAACTCATCGACGACCTTATCCAGCGCACCATTGCACCTTGCCGCACCGCGCTCCAAAACGCAGGTCTCACCACTTCAGACATCGATGAGATTATCCTCGTAGGCGGTTCTACCCGTATCCCGGCTATCCAGCAGGCTGTAGAGAAATTCTTCGGCAAAGCACCGTCAAAGGGCGTTAACCCCGATGAGGTTGTAGCTATCGGAGCAGCTATCCAGGGTGGCGTACTCACCGGCGATGTAAAGGATATCCTCTTGCTTGATGTAACCCCGCTGTCGCTCGGTATTGAAACGATGGGTGGCGTTATGACCAAGATGATCGAAGCCAACACTACGATTCCTACCAAGAAAACCGAAACCTTTACCACGGCTGTTGACAACCAGCCTTCGGTAGAAATCGTAATCTATCAGGGCGAGCGCCCGATGGCTGCGCAGAACAAGCTTCTCGGCCGTTTCCATCTCGATGGCATCATGCCTGCTCGTCGTGGTGAACCGCAGATTGAGGTGACCTTCGATATCGATGCCAACGGTATCCTCAACGTATCTGCAAAGGATAAGGCTACCGGCAAAGATGCTAAGATTCGTATCGAAGCATCCAGCGGCTTGAGCGATGAGGAAATCAAGCGCATGAAAGCAGAGGCAGAGGCTAATGCAGAAGCCGATAAGCGCGAGAAAGAGCGTGTGGATAAACTCAACCACGCAGATGCGATGATCTTCCAAACGGAGAAGTCGCTCCAGGAAGTGGGAGATAAGATCCCGGCTGACAAGAAAGCACCGATTGAGGAGGCACTCAAGCAGCTTAAAGACGCTTATGAGAAGAAAGATGCCGATGCGTGCGAAGCAGCTATGAACACGCTCAACACCGCTTTCCAGGCAGCCAGCGCTGAGATGTACGCTGCTCAGCAAGGTGCACAAGCAGGCCCGAACCCCAGCAATGGTGGTTGCAATGGTGGTAACTGCAACAATAGTAGCAATAGCGGCAACAACAATGCAAATGACGTTACCGATGTTGACTTCGAAGAAGTGAAATAACCCGCCCTGCGGGAAACTGCAATCCTTCAACCGAGTGAGACAACAATCAGTCCTACCATTCTTGGTAGGGCTGATTTATTATTTGTGCTTTTCTAATAATCTTTACTTGCAATAACGCTCGATAATGTAAATGTACGTCTTGTTTTTGAGGCTTAGGGTAAGTAGTTGATGTCAACCAGACTCATCTCCCCTATATGCTCTGCAACCTAAGCTAGGTTCTCCTTGTGATTGATCTGAGCCAATGCGACATCTTCATCTTTTTTGCATACATTAACAAATCTGTAACAGAGAAATATTACACTAACTCTATATTTAGTCTGAAATCAATTTATCTGTATATAATCTGCTATCAATCTCTATTTGCGGGTACTTTTTTATGTAGCTACATTAAATACAAAGGACTCTACTAGAAGGCGTATTACTTCTATTGGTTAGAATTTGTAACCGTTCATTACCTTTTCTCTTTAACCCTCCTCAGTATCTACCTTATTCTCATGCGATTTCTGATACTCAGCCGGCGACATACCGAACTCGTCTTTAAAACATTTCGCGAAATAACTAGGAGTGGCAAAGCCCACTTCATAAGCGATTTCTTGGATTGTAGCATCGCCCTTCTCTAGCAACTGCTGCGCTTTGTGTAAACGAATGTACCGCACGAGCGCTACCGGGCTTTGACCAGTAGAAGCCTTGATTTTTCGATACAAACCAGCACGGCTCATACTCAATTGGGTAGCCAGTTGTTCAATATCCAATTCTGAATCAGAAAGGCGCGACTCAATCTCATTCGTAAGCCGTTGCATAAAATCCACCTCTGATTGCACCTTGGCTTTCGTTTGCGCCAACTCGGCCGTCATCACTTCCAGCTGACGGTTTTGCTTGCGCAATTGACGCTCTTGCAGCTCTTGGGTCGCACGAGCCATATTGCGCGAATGAAAAGCGCGATACAGGATGAACGACATGACGATAAACAAAACCGCAATAACAGTCAGCCCTATGATTATCCATTGCTGCATTTGCTGGATGGAGCCCAATTCATAGAGTTCCTGACGAATCTTACGAATAGCTGCAGCATCGTTATCAATCAAATCGGCTTGCATGAGAATGCCCATAGCTGCATTGGTATCAATAAGTGCTGAAGGGAAAAGTGTATCTTTGGGGAATGGTTTTCCTTCCAATATCCTTATAGCCAACCTTAAAACAAGGTCTCCTCTGCCGGAATTTGCCGCACTCATATCAATCCATCCTTGCTCCAAAGCCTGCAATCCCCCACCCTCACCGGGCAACGCATCCACGCCCATGATGCGAATATCCAAACCTCTGCGACGAACAGCTCGCGATGCTGCGATAGCCATCTCATCATTATGTGCCACAATCACGTTCACTTCTGGATGGATAGCCAGCAGAGAATCCGCTACACGTTCACCATCTTCTGGCAACCAACGTCCGCAAGCCGAACACACAATCCTTATTTGCTTAATACCCTCTATTTTTTCTGCAAAACCCTGATGGCGTTTGGCTGCAGGCGAACTATTGGGCAACCCCCAAAGCTCCATTACGCGCGCCTCCTTTATCTGCTCAGTCATAAGCAGACTGCGCACCCAATCTCCCATCAAATGGCCGATTTGGATATTATCACCGCCGACATAGGCCGTCCATTTATCGCCAATCACGCGGCGATCAGTTACAAGTACCGGAATGCCAGCATCAAACGCTCGCGAAATAGCTGGTGTTACCCCTACCTCTTCATTTGGGGCAACAATCAGCAAATCCACTCTCTCGCTGATGAAAGAATCAATCTGCTGACATTGCAAAAGGCTGTTATCATCCGATTGACGAAAACGCAACTCAATCTCAGGATGCAGCACCTGCTCTGTTTGCATCTCAAAATTCATTCGTTGCCGCCACAAGCCATCGGAACATTGACTCACTCCCACTACATATTTCGGAGTTGAGCGCTGCTCACAACAACTTAAACATACTATACTAATGATAACAAAGAAAGAAATAGCAAAAATCTTTCCACTCAATTGGGTGAATCGAATCATGTGTAGATAAATAAGGTAAGTGATTATGTGAATTATGCTGCAAAATTACACATTTTTTTTAACACACACAAATATTTCCCATAAAATGTTTCGAATAATGCACATTAATTTTGAAAATGCAATTTTTTTTGTTGAAATTAAAAATAGTAGAATATCCTTCTTTCATACTATCAGGCAGATGCAAAAAAAAGCACCAGAAAATTCCTGGTGCTAAACTACTACTCTTTACTACGTACACTACTTTCAGCTTCACAGCTTTTTCGCTTCCTACATTAGGAAAAATTCACTTACATTCTTATTAACATTCACTTAATTTCGATGCATCAGAACAACGCAATCTAATTGCACCTGAATAATCTACACTTATCACTTTCTCTCGAAAGCGATGCAAAATTACTATATTTCACTGAAAGTAATGCGAACATTTTGCTCAAACTCTGCAAAATTTGTTGCAGTACTCTATTTTGCAACATTTTTGCATAAAATTGAACAATTTTTAGTATTTTGACGATATATTAATTGTCAAAACAGAAAATATAGAAGTGTTTTTATGAAATGACAATTTATTTCGCAAGTACTTTAGCCCGGTATTCGGTAGGTGTACAGCCAAACTTCTCGCCAAAAACGCGGTAATACGTAGAGCGATGCTTATAGCCTACTTCGAGTGGAATGGCATCAAGTGGAAAATTGGGGTCACGCAACAACTCTTCGGCATACTGCATTCGGAGGCTATTGATATATTCATAGAAAGTTTTTCCAGTAGCCGACTTCAACATACGGGTAAGATACGAGTGATTGAGCATCATCGCACGCGACAATTCTTCGCGCGTGAGGTCTTCTGTGGTATAGAGCTTCGTATCCTCGCATACTTCCTTCAAGCGCTTTAAGAACAGTTCATCTTTTGAAAGCTCACGCACTTCCTCTATTGGTTGAGCTGTATCTGCTTCTGCTGCACCATTTATATCTTTCTTTTGGGGAGCAACAGTCTCATTCTCCGGCTCACACACGCATACATCATCGTCTCGCATGCTCTCTCGCACGTGAATCACTCTGGCCATATTGAAGCATCCTAATGGCCATACAAGCAGGTTCACAAACATAAAGATAGTCGTAAAGACAGGTCCTTCAAAGAAAAAGAAACCCAACCAAACAGCAAACAGAATAGCAATTAAGACTGTAGATTGGATAATCCATGACGTCTCACGACCATACTCCTCGGAGTAGTTCTCCCTAACAAACTGCTTATAATGATGCACCGATATTAACGTCATGATAATATCGAAAGCTATATATAGAATCAAGAACGTAGTGTAAATTTGCTCAAAATATGGTGTATCGATAAAAATCAATATCTGCATGAGTGCCACTGGCAAAAATGGCAGAATACACATTGCCTTCGTAATGGGCTTTCGCTTGGTCAGTTCGGTCATGATAAGGAATAATTCAGGAAGCAACCAAAGGCAAAACAATACTGATATCTTGCGGGGAGCAGGATGTGCAGTATAAATTGGGAACCACGACAGGCAATACGACAACGCGCAACAACATACCGTAAGCATCAGTATGCTGTTTAACCTACGCAGAGTTTTCTCCCGTCTGCGCTGAGTAGCTTCATCAGACGTAATCTGAAAATGTGCGGCAAGAAATAAACTGGTAATAATAAATGCGCCGCAGAGCGAATCGGCAATATGTGTAAACATGATGACTACTACTTTTTCTTTTGCTTTTTCAATAGATCAGGAAGAAGGGTATCGCGAATATATGCATGCTGAGGATAACGGGCAAGGAGCTTGCGTGCAAGACGGATAGCCTTATCTGTATTGCCAATTTTATCCTCGCATTCAATCTGGCACTGGAGGCAACTTACGTAATTCCAATTATTTACGGTATCGCCTTTCTGCTCAAAAATACGTTGCGCTTTATAGAAATAACCAAGCGCACGCTTCTTATTACCGCCAATCATCTTTGGTGCATAGAAGTCCACGTTTCCTTTGAGCGTCAATACCGAAGGATGGAGAGAATCCACTTCGAAAGCTTCGTAAATCAGTTTCTTGGATTCCAAACCATACGAAATGAATTTTGCCTTGTTCATCAGCGCTTTATATGCTACGCATGAGCTCAAGTAATCGAGATACATAGCCTTCTCCAAATGCGGTTTTAGTGCCTCAATATGCTTCTCAAAATTCTGGAGATGCTGCTCTGCATCAGGCTCCTTCAAATCAATGGCAGTAGCTACATAACCATACTCATAGTTCAAATAACGCTCCTTCTCTGCGAGAGAAAGCTTATTGAAATTATATGCATGCAGATACGAATTCCATACCGACATGTCCGCGCGAAGATAAGCATCGAACAACACGGCATCGGAATATTGAGCAAACGAGAACACAGACGCGAGCAGCAAAGCTGCCATTATGAAATATTTTTTCATGCAAATTATGCTATCAAAGATTTTTTCTAACGTTTTGACAAACACACAATAGTGAATATATATATCAAAACCACAACACGTAAAAACCGAAAATAGCAGGCGAGCAAATCGCCCGCCTGCTACTAATATTGATAAAAGGTGGGATCAAAAAATCAAAGTGCGTTATGCTCGAGGCGGAGCGTACGAGTAGGCTGATCGCAAACCTCCGACGGACCATAATACTGGATGGGGCCCGGATAGATATAGGAAGTATTAGCATCTGCCCATTCTTCTCGGTGAGCAACAAGATACTTAAATGGAGCGCCGTTTAAGTCAACGAGAGCCTTCTGAATAACCGGCTTCATCTTACCATTGCGCTTCTCCATGTTCATCATCATCGTGATAGGCACACCACCAGCAATCCAATCAGCAGCAGGAGCGGTGAGGTTCTGCACGAGCGACATGTAACCGGTCTTTCCATTAGCGATAAGCCAAGTAGCAGTTACGCCAATCGAGTAGCAGTAGTCAGCATCGAAGTTGGAAGGGATAGCGCAGCGGCCTTCATAACCGAAGAAATGGTTGAGCGCATTGAACTTACCCTTATACTGACCCTCAGCTTTGAGGATAGCAAGACGCTTAGCTACCATCTCAATCAAGAGTTTCTCGGTCTCAATCTGTGATACCATCACGTTGCCGTGTGGGTCACGATCAAGCATCAGCTGACGAGCAATGCCCTTAGGAAGCGAACGGAAAAGCTCGCACGAATCATGCGTGAGGCAAGCTTTTACGAACTGACGCTTCTCATCATCAGTCGTGAGTGCCTTGAAGGTTTCTTCGTTGGCAGCGAGCGTATCGTTGAGCTCAGAAATAAGCTTCTTCATTGCAGGAATAAACTCAATAAGGCCTTCCGGAATAAGGATAGTACCGAAATTCAAGCCTGCTTCTGCGCGGTCAACAATTACCTTAACGATCTGCTCAACGATATCTTGAAGAGTCATATTCTTAGCTTCGACCTCCTCCGAAATCAAGCACATATTCGGCTGAGCCTGCAGCGCGCACTCGAGCGCGATATGCGAAGCCGAGCGGCCCATCAAACGGATAAAGTGCCAATACTTCTTAGCCGAATTGGCATCGCGCTGGATATTTCCAATAAGTTCAGAGAATACTTTGCAAGCCGTATCAAAACCGAAAGAGGTTTCAATTTGCTCGTTCTTCAAGTCGCCATCAATTGTCTTGGGGCAACCAATCACCTGAATACCGGTATTCTTCTGCAGATAGTACTCAGCAAGCACGCAAGCATTGGTATTGGAATCATCGCCACCAATGATAACGATAGCCTTAATGCCGAGCTCTTTGCAGATCTCAATACCCTTGTCAAATTGCCAAGTTTCTTCAAGCTTGGTGCGGCCAGAACCAATGATATCAAAACCGCCGGTATTGCGATATTCGTCAATAACTTCAGCTGTGAGCTCCGTATATTTATGCTCAATCAAGCCGCTGGGGCCGCCAAGAAAACCATAAAGTTTGTTCTGCGGATTGAGATTCTTCAAGCCATCAAAAAGACCACTAATAACGTTATGACCACCGGGGGCCTGACCACCAGAAAGAATCACGCCAACGTTCATCGGCTCGAAACTCTTTTTTTCGCCCTTAATCATCTTGATGATGGGCATTCCATACGTGTTAGGGAAGAGCGCCTTGATTTCTTCCTGATCGGCTACCGACTGCGTAGCTTCGCCGTTCTCAAGAACTACATTTCCCTGAAGGGCAACGGGGAGCTTTGGTTGGTAGCTCGCACGTGCAATTTGGAGAGGACTTTTTTGCATAAAATAAAACTATTTTTCTTGTTAGACTAATAATTTCAAAATCGGCCACAAAGTTACAAAAAAAACTTTATATATCCAAGAAAAAATTATTTTTCTTCCCATTTGCCATCTTGTCTTATCAAATTAACGAGCTCTTGGACGGCATTTTCTTGCGGAATATTCATTCTTACGCACTCTTTCTGGCGGTAAAGTGAAATCTTTCCGCGGGCAGCACCCACATAGCCATAATCGGCATCGGCCATCTCGCCCGGTCCATTCACAATGCAGCCCATCACCGCAATCTTCAAGCCTTTCAGATGGCCAGTCGCTTCGCGAATCTCGCGGATAACCTCTTCGATTTTGAACAATGTGCGTCCGCACGAAGGACAACTCACATACTCAGTCTTATAGCGAATCAGTCCGGCAGCTTGCAAAATATCGAGCGAGAGTTGTGCACATTTATCTGCCGCGAAATCGGCATTGATAACGAGCTGATATCCAGCATATTCGGGCATCCAAAGCAGCCGACCACATTCAGCAGCTGCTTGAAGTTGGAGCATTGCCCAATTCGTTTGCGGGGAGGTATAAGTGATGGTTTTAGTTTCTTGACAAATATCCACCTCTACCCCGCTATAACGAACAGACTGCGAGCAAGCGAAGTAGTCGCGAAGAGCTTTTGCTACAGGAATCTCTGCCTCAGGCGCTTCCGACAAACTCACTCGAATCGTATCGCCAATTCCCTCTGCCAAGAGCGCGCCAATGCCTACCGCAGACTTGATGCGACCGTCTTCGCCTTCGCCAGCCTCCGTAACGCCTAAATGGATAGGAAACATCATCTGCTCCTTATCCATTTCCTTTACGAGCAGCCTTACCGTATCGGCCATGATGCGCGTGTTGGAAGCTTTGATTGAAAGCACAATATCCATAAACTGCTCCTTCACCGCCACACGCAGAAATTCCATGCACGACTCCACCATGCCGGCAGGGGTATCGCCATAGCGCGACATGATGCGATCAGAAAGCGAGCCATGGTTCACACCAATGCGGATAGCCGTGTGATGCGCTTTGCATATATCAAGGAGGGTAGTAAAACGAATGCGTAGCCGTTCAAGTTCGGCAGCATATTCTTCATCCGTATAGTCAATATGCTCGAATTTGCGAGCCGGATCGATATAATTACCGGGATTGATGCGCACTTTCTCCACATATTGAGCGGCCAAATCTGCCACTGCCGGATTGAAATGGATATCTGCAACCAGCGGCTGCGGGCAATCAGAAAGCGCCTCACGAATAAGTCTAAGCGATTCGGCTTCACGTTTGCCTTGTGCGGTAAAACGCAGCAATTCAGCACCTGCTTCAAAACAGCGCCGAGCTTGAAGCACAGAGCCTTCTATATCATTCGTATCGGTATTGGCCATCGTTTGAATACGAATGGGGGCTTCCGAACCGATAGTGAGACCACCAATATGCGAAGTCGTGGTGGCGCGACGACTATATGTTAAAGATAATTTCATACCAAAAATGAGAATACAAGGATATTTTTCATGCAAAAAGATTATATAACCTCAATGCGGTTGCCTTCATACTCAATCACATCTCCTCTTACAATCTTGGCACGCTTACGCGTTTCCACCACGCCATTGCGCAACACCATACCTGCAGTCACAACTTCTTGCGCTTCCGCACCATTATACACAAGGTTGGTAGCTTTCAAGAGTTGAATCAATTGGATGAAATCTTCTTCATCTCCACGAAGTTCAAAATGTAATGTCTGCATATAAGTAAGAATATTTGTTAAGCAAAGAAAGGCACTACAAGGAGCGAGAATCGCAAGAAAATACCGAAGAAAGGGCCTTAATTAGGTGAGAAAAGACCGAAGAAAAGGCCTTAATTAGAAGTGAGAAAAGACCGAAGAAGGGCCTTAATTAGAAGTGAGAAAAGACCGAAGAAAGGGCCTAATAGAAGTGAGAAAAGACCGAAGAAGGCCACCCATCGGAGGATGAGTAGCCTTCTGTATTTGGACGAAAATTACATTTCCTCCTTAGCGTGGAGAGCCTGCACGTAGATAGCGTGCTCCATTTTCAAGCGCTTCTTCTCGCTAGGGGCGATGAATTGCTGACGACGACGGAGCTCTTTCGTAGCACCAGTCTTCTCAAATTTACGCTTAAATTTCTTCAACGCGCGTTCGATATTTTCGCCTTCTTTAACTTGTACGATAATCATGCGTTTACACCTCGCTTTCTGGTATCCCACCGCAGATTTACTGCGTTCAGGGTGATGGCCCGTGTTTAAGTCTCGAGCATGACCTTTGATGAATAAATGTACCCAGAGCCGGGGTCGAACCGGCACGGATTGCTCCACTGGTGTTTGAGACCAGCGCGTCTACCGATTCCGCCATCTGGGCATAGACGTTAGTTACACTAGCACTATCAATAGATGAGCAAGCCTTTTCTCTAAAAAGCGCTCTGCACAAGCTGCACACAACCAACTTGCTTGGAACTATTGATAATTACAGCCGCCTTCATAACGAAAGCGGCTGCAAAATTACTATAAATTTCTGAATTGACCAAATATTTTCAGAAAAAAGTGCAAAAAAATGCGTTATTACGGCCGAAAACCGAGCGAAATAGCGCCAATAACGCAGATTTTCAAACGATATACTGCAGATTACCAAGTTTCGAGAGTCTTGGTGAGATCATCGAAGCAATGCACCTTAGCGGTGGCTTGGATGTCGGAAATCTGGCGATGTACGGCCTGATCGTATGTGTCGGCAGCTACATTGCGGATGACTCCAAGAGCTATCGGGAGCTCGGAGCCGTTGGCTTCCATCTCTGCCTTAGCCTCAACGGTATCGGGCTGCCCCATGAGGGCGAGCATACGATGGAGCGTAGGATCGGCGGTGGTGGCATCATGAACGAGCACGCGCTCATCGTCAGCCGGCACAACGATAAGATGCGGGATGACGGTCGAGTAATCGAGTGCAAGACCCTTCTCGTTGTCTTTGCCAAAAATCATCTTCTCGCCATGCTTGAGCACGATGGTGCGAGCAGCGCGTTCTGCGCGGTCAGCGATATAATTATGGGTGCCGTTGTTGAAAATCACACAGTTCACGAGGCATTCGATCAGCGAAGCGCCCTTGTGGTTGTTGGCTTCCACCATGCAGCGCACGGTAGTCGGCATATCCACGTCGAGCGTACGAGCAAAGAACGTGCCGCGAGCACCGAAGCAAAGTTCAGCAGGGATAAACGGACGTTCAACCGTGCCGAACGGAGAGGACTTCGAAACGAATCCCTTCGGCGAAGTAGGCGAATACTGGCCCTTGGTCAAGCCGTAGATACGGTTATTGAACAAGCAGATATTGAGGTCCACATTGCGGCGGAGCGAGTGGATGAAATGGTTACCACCGATAGCGAGGCAGTCGCCATCACCGGTCATCTGCCAAACAGTAATCTCCGGATGAGCGGTCTTCACGCCGGTAGCGATAGCGGCACCACGACCGTGAATCGTATTGAAACCATAGGGCGAGAGGTAGTGCGGCATACGGCTGGAGCAACCGATACCGGAAATAACGGCAACCTGATGAGGTGGGATGCCAATCTCAGCCATAGCTTTCTGAAGGGCAGCTGCGATAGCATGGTCGCCGCAACCCGGGCAAAAACGAACGTATTGATCAGATTTAAATTCTGCAGCTTCCATAATTAGTGATTTTTAGCGAATTCAACGATTTGAGAAACTTGGAAGGGTTGCCCCTGTTGTGCGTTGCACTGAAGAACCGGGATATCGGGGAATTGCGAACGCAGATAAGCGGCAAATTGTCCGCTATTGATTTCGCACACAATAATTTTCTTAAAGCGCGCGAGTACGTCACGCGTGTTGCGCGGGAGCGGGTTAATATAGTTGAAATGCGCGAGCGAGCATTGGAGCTCGGTAGCAGCAGCACGGAGATGACCTTCCGTAGAGCCCCATCCAACGAGGAGGGTATCCTTATCGGTGACGGTCTCGGGTTGCCAAACGTTGAGATACGGAATCTTATTTTCAACCTGCTTCACCTTTGCAGCACGAGTAGCCTGCATTACCTCATGATTCTTGGGGTCAGTAGAGATGGTGCCCTTCTGCGCATCACGCTCCAGACCAATATTGCGGTGGTTGAAACCTTCCATACCGGGGTATGCCCAATAGCGGATATTGTCGGCATCGCGGAGAGCAGGGTTGAAGTTGCCAGCGAGTTCAGCAGGTGCCACATGCGGATGAATCTCCGGGAGGCTGTTGATAGACGGAATCTCCCAGATGGAGGTACCGTTTGCGAGATAGGTATCGGTGAGGAGGATAACGGGCGTCATGTTCTCAAGCGCAATCTTGGAAGCCATAAACGCATAATCGAAGCAGTTAGCGGGTGTAGAAGCAGCCATAACGACAGCCGGGCACTCGCCATTTCGTCCGTAGATAGCCTGCAGAAGGTCCGTTTGCTCGGTCTTGGTAGGCAAACCGGTAGAAGGACCGCCACGCTGTACGTCGATTACTACAAGCGGCAGCTCAGCCATTACAGCCAAACCGATCGCTTCGCTCTTGAGCGAGAGGCCGGGTCCAGAGGTGGAGGTACAAGCAAGGTCACCAGCAAAGGCAGCACCCAGAGCGGTGCACACGCCAGAGATCTCATCCTCAGCCTGCACGGTCACTACACCGCAGTCTTTGCGCTGCGAGAGTTCGTGGAGGATATCGGTAGCCGGGGTGATGGGATAGGAGCCGAGGAAGAGCTGCTTACCAGCGCGCTCAGCCGCAGCGATAAGGCCCCAAGCAGTGGCTTTGTTACCGGCAATAGAGGTATGACGAGCGCCAGGGTTACCCGTTTGCTGAGCAGCCTCAACGCGAATCTGATTCACAGAGAGAGCGAGATTCTGACCGTAGTTGTAACCATCGGTCAACACTTTTACGTTCGGAGCAATGAGTGCGGGTTTCTTCTTGAACTTATCCTCCAAGAACGAGATTGCATGCTCGATTGGACGATCAAAGAGCCAGCAAACAAGACCGAGGGCAAACATGTTTTTCGAACGAACAATAGCCTTGAGGTCCATACCCGAATCCTTGAGCGACTCCTTCGTAAGCGAGGTGAGGGCTACCGGCACAATCTGCACCGTCTCCGGAAAACCAAGCTCCTGGAAGGGGTTATCCGTCTTGTAAAGCGCCTTTTCAAGATCCTTTGCCGTAAACGAATCGGTGTCGCAAATGATGATGGAATGATCGTGGATGTTGTGCACATTCACTTTCAGCGCAGCTGCGTTCATCGCAACGAGCACATCAGCCTTGTCGCCTGGGGTGTAAACGCCCTTGCCAAGATGCACTTGGAAACCGCTCACACCGCCCAACGTACCTTGTGGGGCGCGAATTTCAGCTGGAAAATCAGGGAAAGTTGAGATCTCGTCTCCAAGGATAGCAGAGAGAGAAGAAAAGAGGTTACCGGTAAGCTGCATGCCGTCGCCGGAATCACCTACAAATCGAACTACAACAGATTGCATGATAATAATTTTAAGGGTTGTTTTTGAAAAGTGCAACAAAATTACTACATATTTTTGGATTGGCCAAATAAAAAAGTAATTTTTTATCGAAATGCACTTTTTTCTGCATGAAACAGCCCATTTTGTGTTAAAAAAAGTGAATAATTATCGTTTTTCAAAAATCTTCCAATAAGCAATCGGCAAAACGGTCACCACGAGCGGGAGCGTGAAAATCGTGCCGAAGCAGATGACAACGCCCATCGGCATCCAGAGGCTGGTGTGCGCCACAATCATGGGCACAACGCCGAGGGCAGTAGTGGCTGAGGTGAGGAAAATGGGGCGCATTCGCCTAAGCCCAGCCTCGTAAGCCGCCTCGCGAGCGGAGAACAGTTTTTCCTTTCTGAGTTGCTCTGCATACTCATACATGATGATGGCGTTTCTGACAATGATGCCAATGAGCGAAACGAGTCCGAGGAGGGCCGTGATGGAGAAGTCGAGGTCGAACAAGTACAGGCCGAAACAAGCGCCAAACACGCAGAGGAAAGAAGCGGAGATGGCCAACACCGCCACACTCACTTTGCCGAAATGCCAGATTACAAGCACAAACAGCACGAGGATAGCCGCCAAAACGGACCACACCAATTGCGGAATCACCTGCTGATTAGCCGAGGTGAGTCCGCCATAAGAGATAGATGCCCCTTCCGGCAATGCCGGTCGAATATGCGCATCCACATACGCGGCAATCTTCTTTTGGAACGCAGGCTGCGAAGCTTTTCCTCGCAAGTCGGCCCCCACCGTGATGGTCGGGATGCTGTTTCTGCGTGTGATGCGTGCGGGATGCCACTGGGGCACCACCTCTGCCACTTGGCGGAGAGGCACCCAAAGGCCGGGATAGGCGGTTGGCACGAGCATATCCTCAATCGCAGACGGGTTGAGCGAGTCAACACCTGCTGTGTAGAGCATCACGGGGATAGTGTAGTCGCCCTCGTGAATCTGCGTAAGCTTCTGCCCTCCGAGCGCAGAATTGATATAAAGCGAAAGAGCGGCTTGCGTAATGCCCAATCGGTCGGCCTCATCGGGGCGCAATCGCACCTGTAGCGAGAACGACGATTCGTCGTAATTGGAGTGCACCCATTGCAACTGTGGCAACGTGCCCATGTAGGCTTTCAGCGAGTCGGCCAAAGGTTGAAGAGCCGCCAAATCGGGGCCCTGCAAATGCACCTCCAGCGGATTCTGAACGGGCTGATAATCCATCTGTTTGAAACGCACATACGCTTTCGGGAAGGCGTTTTCATAACGCGGCCCATACTCGCGGAGGATAGCAGATGTAGCCTTTTCCGAACGGGTATTCACAATGAATTGCGCATAATTGGGAGCGGCCATCTGCGGGGTGTAGGTTGCATGAAAACGCGGCGAAGCCTGTCCCACAAACGAGGTGACGCTCTTCACGCGCTTATCGGCTTGCAGGATACGCGCCATCGAATCAGCCACAACCGCCGTCTCCTGAACGCCACAACCCTCCGCCAAATGAATCTCCACCGCAAAACAATCGCGTTCGGCCTTCGGCAACATCTGAATATTGAGGTGGGAGAAAATAAACAACCCCAACAAGAGCAGGAGAAGGGCCATCCCGAGCACCCGCCACGGCCGCCCAAAGCACGTTTGCAGCAATCGTTGATACTGCGTTTGCAGCCATGCGAAGAAGCGGTTCTGCATGCGTTCAAAGCGGGTGAGATCATTGTCGCTTCGCCTACGGATATACGCGATACTGAGATATGGAATCACCCACACGGCATAGAAAATCGAAGCGGTGAGGGCAAAGCAGACAGCCCAAGGAAAGAGCTGCACAAAATCGCCAAGCGGCCCCTTGATAATCTTGGTCATCGGGAAAAACATACCCGAAATCGAACAGGTAGCGAGCGACATGGGAATGAACAAAGCAGCCGTACTCTGTACCGCCGAATAGCCGCGACTGTAACCTCGGTCGAGCAAGTCGGTGTAGCCGTCAATCACAATCACCGAGTCATCTACAATCATGCCCAAAACCACAATCAGCGCAGCCAATGTGACGGTATTGAGTTCAATCCCTGTGAGGTACATCAGCCCAATGCAAATAGCCGTGCAAACCGGTACACCCGTAGCGCTCACCAACGCTGTGCGAAGCGGGAAAAGCACGAGCATCACCATAATCACCACCACAATCGAGAAAACCAAATCGCGGAGGAAAGAAACAACCGAATGATTCACCACCTTCGGTTGGTCGGTTATCCGATGAAACTGCACATCGGGCGGCAGGAGGGCACGTTCTTCCTCCAAAATCTTATCTACTTCTTGGCCAAAGCGAACGATATTATTTCCCGGCATCATCTCCACATTGATGAGCAGACACGAGGAGCGTTGGCCGTTTTCATAATGCTCAATATACTTGTCAGACTGCTGATACCGCCGTTCGATTTTGGCAATATCGCACAGCCGCACCACCTGCCCTTTCGCGGGGTCGGCAAACACAATCTGCTGCCCAATCTCGTATTCAGAGCTGTAAGGAATAGCTACCTGCACGAGCGCATTTCCGAGCATCCCGGTCGTCTCTTTGACTTCGCCACCCATCGTTCGGAAGCCCTGCAAAGTGAGTTGCGCGAGAATGGTTTTCTTATCAATGCCCATAGCCGAAAGCCTGTCCGCATCAATCGTCACAGCCACCTCTTCCTGCTGCTGCCCCTCGATGCGCACCTTGCCCAGTTCAGGGATGGAACGCAGGCGGTCGGCTATCTGAAGCGAATACTGCTCGAGCTCGCGAGGCGAACGGGAAGCCGACTCGATAGCCATCAGAATGGAGGAGGTGCAACCGAAATCATCCACCACCACAATCGCCAAACAGCCTGCCGGCAGGGAGGTTTGCTTAAACAGATTGAGCCCATGCCGAATGCGGCCCCAAGCATCGTCCTTGTCGGCTTTCACGTCCAAATCCACATACACATACACGATGCCGTCTTGCGTCACCGAATACGTACGCTGTTTGTTGATTTCTTGAAACGTAAACAGATAACGCTCCAGCGGCTTGGTCACCTCCGCCTCCACTTCCTGAGCTGTAGCCCCCGGATAGACAGCTGCCACCACGCCCTGACGAATGGTGAACTGCGGAAACTCATCCTTGTTCATCAGCGGAAGCGACACCAAGCCGAACAACACCAACGCGCACACCACGAAAGTCACCAAACGGTGCTTCCGGATTGCTTCTGTAATATGGTTGCCTTTGCGTTTGCTCATGCCGCTGAATGCTTGAAATGAAGATTGTCGTACGGTTGAAAACCAAAATAAGGAGCCTTGCTGACTGCATGTTTTCAAAAAACGTGCAAAATTACGAAAAATTCTTGAATTGACAAAATATTTGATAAAAAAAAACATACATAATCTGCACTCCCCCGCCCTCTCCACCCCTTCTTCCTCCACGTTGCAAACGTTCATCTAGCTTACAGTTAGCTTGCACTGAGCTTGCAAACAAGCTAGATACAAGCTAGATACAAGCTAGATACAAGCTAGATGAACGGACGATGAACGGACGATGAACGGACAATGAACGGACAATGAACGGACGATGAACGGGCAATCATCAAGCGATAGCCGGAGGATAAAATAAAGCAAAAGGAATAGCAAAAACAAACAAATATTGCAATATCAAGCGGCTAAATGGAAGCAAAATTGCGGCAATACAGCACAAAAAAACTGCCCGACCGAAGCCGAGCAGTCATAAAGATTATGCAAAGTGGAAATTACGAAATCACCACTCGAAAAGAATTATTTGCGGTTGAACACGTGACCCTTAACGGAAAGCGGAAGAATCGGCTTAGCCACTTTCTTGGCAGCTTGCTGCTGCTGGGGTACGAGAGCGCCCGTGTAAGAAACATTTACGGTAGAGCCATAGTGCGAGGTGAGCGTACCAGTGATAGTATAAACACCGTCAGCTACCTGTACGTTGAGGCTGCCACTTTCAATCCAAAGAGCTTCAGAATTGCTGAGCACAGCATAGCTGCCTACACCGTTCTGATACAGAGCGATATTGCCTGCGATAATCTGGCCAGGAGCAACTTGCTCATTAGAGGTCACAATAGCAGCTTCATACGTACCAGCCGGGAGAGTTTCAGAACCATTAGCTGCATTCATATCAAGTACAAGGCCTTGACCTTCTGCATTGATAAGCACAACGGAGAAGTTAACAGAATTTTCGTTGAAGACATTGCCATAAGCAATATATTGAGCCTGAAGAGCATTCATATTAAACGTAATAGGAGTAGTCGGCTCGAGCTGATAGTACATCTCTTCCTCAGAAGGACCTTCAAGCGTGGTGAAATGAACGGTATCAATCAGCGTGGACTTGAGCGTCAGGTCCTCGTTCAAGCGGAATGCAAAAACAACATACTCTGTCTCGGGATCCAATTCATACTCGAATTCATCTTCCGTTTGGAGGAGATACATAGCCTTGACGTCTTCATACGATTCAATACCCCACTTCTGAGCGAAAGCTTCAGCATTTTCGTTGTAGAACTCCTCGGTAATCATCTGTTCGTTTACCCAATACTCGTATGGATTATCATACGCCGCAAGATCTTCAGGAGTAGCAACTTCCCAATAGAAATAGTCAGTCGTAGAGCAGCTTACAGTAATAGTAGCACCTGCGCCCGTGATGTCAGAAACCTCAATCTTGAGCGGACTAACTTCTGCTTCGGGCTTCTTTTCACAAGAAGCCACTGCAAGGCCTAATACAGCGGCCACAGCAATAAAGAAATACTTTTTCATTTTGTAAAATTTTTATTAAGTGAATTTTGATTATTTATCAAATGAATGCGCAAAGGTACGAAAAGAAAATGATTCCACCAAATTTTTTTGTTAAAAATCGTAAAAATCCATCATTTTTTGTCATTTTTCGACAGGAATGCCTAAAAAAAAATCAAACTGCCCGATTTTTTCGAGCAGTTTGAACATTTTGTTACTTCATTGAGAAAATACAGTTACTTCATTGAGAAAATTCAATAAAGCATGAAGCGTTAACAATCTTAGGCATTATTCCACAATCTTCCCCATGATTTTTTTGGGGGAAGTACAAGACTTCAATCTTGCGGGTTTAATTGAAGGGAAAAATAGAAATAGGCTGCTTCAGGATGCGCTTGGCGGGAGCCTGATCATTCTGTTCAATCGTCGTAATGGTAATCGGACCCTCATAATGCACCTGAATGGTAGAGCCAAAATGCGAAGTGAGCGTGCCGGTAATGGTATAAACATCATTTGCTACTTGCACGTTGAGGCTGCCATTTTCTACCCAAAGGGCGGTAGAACCTCCATCCATTACCATATAGGTGCCGAGGCCATACGAACTATAATATTGATAATTACCTGCCAAAATTTGACCGGCAGAAAGAGCAGAAAACTCAGCCGGAGCAACTACAGAATAGGTGCCGGCAGGAATAGTCGTTTCCCCAGCTGGCGCTACGAAATCAAGGGTAAGCGATTCGTTATTCGCATTCGTCAGAATCGTATAGAAAAGCGAGGTGTTGTTTTCGAAGAAATCGCCATAATTGTCACATCGTATAGAGTTTGCCTGCATCGTATATTCACCTGCGGTCGTAGGCTCAAACTTGTACATCAATTCCTCCTCAGAGGGGCCTTCAAGGGTGGTAAATGTGAGGGTGTCAATAATCGGGCTGGCGAGCTGACCGAGCGTATCGATCTTAAACGCATAAACGAGATATTGCGTCTCAGGTTGGAGATTCTCAAACGTATGGACATACTCATTCTCAAGACAATACATGGCTTTCACCAATTCGGAATACGAGTTTACGCCCATAAAATAATTATATATATCCGGATTCTCGTTGTATGTTTCTTCATGAATCATCCAATTATCCCGCCAATACTCATACGGATTGGCATAGCCCTCCAAATCTTCCGGTATAGCTACATTCCACATGAAATAATCCGAAGCAGAATTCGTCACCTTTACGGTTGCCCCCGTGCCCGTGATATCGGTTACGGTGATGGTAAGCGTGCTCTTTTCCGGTTCCTCCGTGGGTTTACAAGAAGCAATAGCAAAGCCCATTACGGCTGCTGCTGCAAAATAAAAAAGCTTTTTCATTTTTACGTATTGTTTTTTGATTACTGTTTTTTCAAGCGATTATGCTTTCGAGCGTGCAAAGGTACGAAAAGAAATCGAATCTGCCAAATATTTATGGCAAAATGACACAGATTGAGCCGTTTTTCTGACATTTTTCTGCAAAAAACAGCATGCAAATTTGCATAATTCATTTTTTTTTCGTAATTTTGCAGCCGATTTTACGCATATGCGTGCGCACACACGATATTTATATGGATAAGATACGAAATTTTTGCATTATTGCTCATATTGACCACGGTAAATCTACGATAGCCGACCGCCTGCTGGAGTTCACCAATACGGTGGATGTTCGGCAGATGGAGAATCAGGTGCTCGACGATATGGATTTGGAGAAGGAGCGCGGCATCACCATCAAGAGCCATGCTATTCAGATGCAATACAAGGGCTACACGCTCAACCTTATCGACACGCCTGGGCACGTGGACTTCTCATATGAGGTGTCGCGTTCGATTGCGGCATGCGAGGGCGCTATTCTGATTGTGGATGCTTCGCAGGGCGTGCAGGCGCAGACCATCTCCAACCTCTACATGGCGCTGGAGCACGATTTGGAGATTATCCCCGTGATGAACAAATGCGATATGGATTCGGCTATGCCCGACATGGTGGAGGACGAGATCGTAGAGTTGCTCGGCTGCAAACGCGAGGAGATTATCCGCGCCAGCGGCAAGACCGGTATGGGCGTAGAAGACATTTTGGAAGCCATCATCGAGCGCATTCCTGCTCCTCAAGGCGACCCTAACGCACCCTTGCAAGCGCTCATTTTTGACTCCGTTTTCAATTCCTTCAGAGGCATCATCGCCTATTTCAAAATCGTTAACGGCACCATCAAGGCTGGCGACCATGTGAAGTTCGTGAACACGGGCAAAGAATACGATGCGCAGGAGATAGGTGTGCTCAAACTCGACATGATTCCTACTAAGACGCTTTCAGCGGGTAATGTAGGATATATCATTTCCGGTATCAAAAACAGCACCGAAGTCAAGGTGGGCGATACCATCACCCAATGTGCGCGCCCCTGCTCCGAGGCCATCTCCGGATTCGAAGAGGTCAAGCCGATGGTGTTTGCCGGTATCTACCCGATTGAGACCGAAGATTTTGAGGATTTGCGCAGTTCACTCGAGAAACTGCAACTCAACGATGCGTCTTTGACCTTCACCCCGGAAAGCTCGGTTGCGCTCGGTTTCGGTTTCCGATGCGGATTCCTCGGGTTACTCCACATGGAGATCGTGCAGGAGCGACTCGACCGCGAGTTTGACATGGATGTGATCACCACCGTACCCAACGTTTCGTATCGCGTATTTACCAAAGACGGCAAGATGACCGAGGTGCACAACCCTGCCGGTATGCCCGACCCTACCCTCATTGACCATGTGGAGGAACCCTACATTCGTGCGTCCATCATCACCACAACGAACTTCATCGGCCCCATTATGACCCTCTGCCTTGACAAACGAGGCGAGCTCATCAAGCAAGAATACATATCTGGCAACCGTGTGGAGATTTATTTCGACCTCCCCTTGGGCGAGATTGTAATTGACTTCTACGACAAGCTCAAATCCATTTCCAAAGGCTACGCATCGTTTGACTACCATCCGAGCGGCTTCCGCGAGTCGGATTTGGTGAAGCTCGATATCCTGCTCAATGGCGAACAGGTGGACGCCCTCTCTACCCTCACCCACCGAGCCAATGCCGTGGATTTCGGCCGACGCATGTGCGAAAAACTCAAAGAACTGCTGCCGCGTCAGCAGTTTGATATTGCCATTCAAGCGGCTATCGGAGCGAAGATCATCGCCCGAGAAACGGTAAAGCAGGTGCGCAAAGACGTGCTCGCCAAATGTTATGGCGGTGACGTCAGCCGTAAGCGCAAGCTCCTCGAAAAGCAGAAGCGAGGAAAGAAACGAATGAAGCAGATTGGCAACGTGGAAGTGCCGCAGAAAGCCTTCCTTGCTGTGCTCAAGCTCGATTAGTTTCGGCTTTCCGTTTTCCGCTCGGTTTACGTTGGCTTGCCTTTTTCCGCTCGGTTTGGCTTGCCGTTTTCCGCTCGGTTTGGCTTGCCGTTTTCCGCTCGGTTTGGCTTGCCGTTTTCCACTCGGTTTAGGTTGGCTTGCCGCGGCATCCTCGATTAAGAATTAACTAAAACACCCAAAATATGGAAACTCTCATCCCTGCATGGCTGTTGATTCCGTTCGCTGTCATGCTTCTCAGCATTGCTGTGCTGCCCCTCCTGCCCAAAGTAGGCGAGTGGTGGGAAGAAAATCGTAACAAACTGCTCGTTTCGCTATTGCTCGGCATCCCCGTTGCCATCTGGCTATGCGTAAACGGGCTCTCGGAGCACCTCATTCATCAAATGGTGTATGATTATGTGCCGTTTATCCTCCTGCTGATGGCGCTGTTCGTGACCACTGGCGGTATCTGTATTCGAGGCGACTTGAAAGCTACCCCTACGACCAACACCATCATCTTGGCTATCGGCTGGGCGCTGGCTTCGTTCATGGGTACAACCGGTGCCGCTATGTTGCTCATTCGTTTGCTTTTAGCGACTATCCAACAGCGCAAATACCGCGTGCATACCATCTTGTTCTTCATCGCTATCGTGGCTAACTGCGGCGGTCTGCTGTCGCCCCTCGGCGATCCCCCACTCTTCCTCCTTTTCCAGAAAGGTGCAAGCTTCGGATGGTGGATGCAGAACATGTTCGGAGAATGGCTCGTTACCGGCATTCTGCTTCTCCTTGTATATTTCTGCGTGGATACCTACCTCTATAAGAAAGAGCCTATCGTTAACTTGATGGCCGACGTTCACGAAGCCACCAAAGTGACGGCTACCGGACTCATCAATATCTTCTGGTTGCTCTGCGTGATTGCATCTACGATGTTCATCAATGCCACCTACATCCCCGCTATGGGACATGGCGCGCCTTGGTACCTCCGTTTGCTTCGCGAGTGGGTGTTCATCCTCATCATCCTCGCAAGCTGGCTCACTACAAAGAAAGAAGTGCGCGTCAACAACAACTACAGCTGGACACCTATCCTCGAAGTGGCATGCGTCTTCCTCGGCATCTTCTGCACGATGACCCCCGCGCTCATGTTCCTCGAGCAGATGAAAGAGCAGATTCAGGCCGTATTGAGCGAGCCTTGGCAGTATGTGTATTGCACCGGCCTGCTCTCTGCATTCCTCGACAATGCGCCTACAGCGATGGTCTTCAACTCCATGGCACCGACAGGAGAAGTGGCTGCGTTGGCTGCCGACCCATTCCTCAAAGCCATCTCGATGGGTGCCGTTTTCTTCGGAGCACTCACCTACATTGGCAATGGCCCTAACTTCATGGTGAAATCGATTGCCGAACAAGAAGGTATCAAGATGCCGTCGTTCTTCGGCTACATGATTAAGTTCTCCCTCATTGTCTGCCTGCCGATTTACATTATTGTACAACTCATTTTCATTTAAGCTATGACTCTATTTGATCAAATAAGCGAGGATATCAAGAAAGCGATGCTCGCAAAAGATAAGGTGGCGCTTGATGCGCTCCGCGGTGTAAAGAAAGAATTTCTTGAGGCTAAAACGGCCAAGGGTGGCGATGGCGAACTCCATGACGACCAAGCTATTCGTTGCATGCAGAAGCTTTGCAAACAGCGCAAGGAGTCGGCCGAAATGTATGCTGCTGCCGGACGTAATGAACTCGCAGAAGAGGAGCTGGCGCAAATGCGTGTGATTGAGCAATACCTACCCAAACAACTCTCAGAAGACGAACTCGTTGACCGACTCAAAAACATCATCTCCGAACTCGGTGCTCAAGGCCCTAAAGATATGGGTAAAGTCATGGGCACTGCAACCAAAGCACTTGCCGGTTTGGCCGACGGAAAAATCATTTCGGCCAAAGTTAAAGAACTACTCAATAACTGATGACTCCAGATATCGTCAACAAATACGAAGCTATGCTCAAAGCCGGAGAATCGGTCTATCTCGACCCTATTGAGATAGACCAGATTTTCCGATATTATGCGGACAATAATCAGGTGAGCAAACTGGAAGATATTCTGCGTTTGGGCCTTAATCTGCATCCCGATGACCCCACCATCATGCAACTCGATGCAGAATACACGCTCATGACCAATGACGCAGAATCGGCATTGAAGAAAATTGATGCGATTTTTCAGGAGGACAACACCTTCCTCTGCATCCTCCGTTCGGCCGCATTGGCTATGCTCGGCAGAAAAACCGAAGCCATGGAGATGGCCGATTTGGCGCTCACCGATGAGAATCCAAACGAATACGTGGCTTACGATATTGCCCTCGGATTCATGAATGCAGGTGATTTTACAACGGCCATGCATTTCTACGAGCATAGTCTCAAAAACCATCCAGATGATATTCGTACCCTCTCCGGTATGCTCTACTGCCACGAGCAGATGGGCCATCTTGAGGAGACGATGCCGATAGCGGAGAAGATTCTTGCTTCCGATCCATTCCACTACGATGCTTGGATGGCTAAAGGCAATTATCTCTCTGCTCACGATCAATTTACGGAGGCACTCGATGCATACGACTATGCCGCTGCCATTGCCCCAGACGAGCCCGATTATCTCGTGATGAAAGCACGATGCTACGAGGAAACGAATCAGCATGATTTGGCGGTGCAATCGCTTAAAGAAGCAGCTGACAAAGCGGAGGGAAAGCAACGAAGTTCTATTGCGCAGATTTTGGCGAATATCCACATTGATCACAAGGAAACAGATGCTGCGGTTGAAGCCCTTTGGTTGAGTGTACAAGCACAACCACGAGACAATGCCGTTTTGAACAATGCGGGCATCACGTTCATGCAACTTGGGCATAATGTAGAAGCCATTACGATGCTGGAAGCAGCCAATGAGGTACAGCCTGACGATACGGAGACACTTATACCATTAGCCGACGCTTATAGCAACTGTCAATTATTCGAAAAAGCGGCTGCTACATACGAAAAATTGAGCATCTTGGCACCTTCTGCTGCCGTCTATAGTCTGTGGGGAGGCACGATGATGTCGCTCGGCAAAGTACAGAAAGCTTACAACCTCTTCAAGAAAGCCAACGAATGTGAAGAGCTTTGGCAAACATACGTCTTGATGGCCGTATGCGATGCCGAGTTGAAGCATTTTAAGAAGATGGAAGAAGATTTCCGCTATGCTTACGCGCTTTGCCCAGATGAAGCTCCCACGCTGATGAAGTCCATACATCCGGATATGTATAATCAAATGTCCGAACAGGGATTCTTCGACCAACTCGAGCGCGAACGCCAAGCATACATCCTCTTACAAGAAAATCTTTGCAGAAAAAAAGGCAATAAATAATGCATTCGATTTATTGTTATTTTCGTCAATATCCACACGTAAATCATTAATTTAAATAATCGAAAGTTTACAAACAAACGCCCCCTAAAACGCGAAGTTATTTACCAGCAGCCCCAAAGCGCGAAGTAATTTACCAGCAGCCCTAAGCGCAAAGTAATTTACCAGCAGCCCCCAAGCGCAAAGTTTATTAACAAACATGCGTACTCCCTAAAACGCAAAATTTATTAACAAGCAGCCCCAAAGCGCGAAGTAATTTGCAAGCAATCCCAAAGCGCGAAGTAATTTGCAAGCAGTTCCTAAGCGCAAAGTTTATTAACAAACATGCGTACTCCCTAAAACGCAAAGTTTATTAACAAGCAACCATACTCCAAAAAATGAAGAAACTCCTATTTATTATATACGTGAGCGTGTGCGTATGCGCGAGCGTAAATGCTACTCCCACTCAGGAAGCAGATGACAAAAGCTTCGTTCAAACAGTCGTAGATTGGTATAGTGCCAACATGAACTATGCCTCGATTACGGCCCTCATGACGATTGAATCGAGCTTTATTCCCTTCCCGAGTGAAGTGGTTGTTCCTCCTGCAGCATATGTTGCAAACGATCCAGAAAGCCCGCTTTATGCCACAGAGAGTTACCCAATCAATGTATTGATTATTATTCTCTTTGCCTCGCTTGGCGCCATGATTGGTGCAATTATCAACTACCTGCTTAGCATGTGGCTCGGACGTCCCATTATATATAAATTTGCGGACTCTAAGATTGGGCACTTATGCCTACTCTCCGGTGAGAAAATCAAGCGCGCTGAAGATTATTTCTGCGAACATGGTAATGTAGCTACGTTCATCGGCCGTATGGTGCCGGGCATTCGCCAACTTATCTCCATCCCTGCCGGTTTGGCGAAAATGCATTTTGGTGCTTTCCTTGGCTATACATTCCTTGGCGCTACGATCTGGAATACCATCCTTGCAGTCTTGGGCTACATACTCCAAGGTCAATCCGACCTCATCACCAAATATAGTCATGAGATCGGTTATATTATCATCGCTATCTTAGCAATAGCAATCTGCTGGGTTGTAATTAAAAAATTCTTGCTAAAGAAGAAGTAATCATCAAGCTTCTTTCATCAATTCAGCCAATCCAACGCCCAAAGCAACAGCAATCAAATGGAGCGTGCGAACCGTAGGGTTAGCCTTGCCATGCTCTATGCGATTAAGATTAGACGGCTCAACGCCACAACGAGTAGACAACTCAATCTGAGACATTTTCCTGCTCATGCGAATTTCACGAATGCGTTGGCCAATTTGAGAATAAGCTTTTTCCATAACAGTATCAGAAACATTCATAATATAAGAATTTGTGTGTTACTCTGCAAAAGTACACAAAATTTCAAAATCGTCACGTGACAGATAATAAAAAAAATCGTCACGGTGACGATTTTATTTAATTTTTGGCCAATAATTAACACGCATGGTAACCTTTCTTCCTCAAATGTAATTATTACTTACCCATTGACTTACTTATAGCTTCTGCAGAGCCGGCCCTTAGATACAAAATATACTCCTCAAAATTCAATCCATGCGAACGAATACCATATTGATAAAGCGCAGCAGGTGGTAAAACCGTTTCTTCTGCAACATCCATCAGCGTGATTCCTTCGCTCATATATGGTTTATCGGGGCGCTGCGACCATATTTGAAGCGCCCGCATCACAACCTCTCGCTCGCGTAATTCACGCTGCTCTGCCGATGCAGAAAAACGTTTACGCGTACGCTCCAATTCCACTTCAATTTGCGCGTGAGCTGCTGCTTGCTCCACGCGAAGAAGTTCATCTTTATGATTGAGCGCAAACATACAGAGCCATATGCAGAAGACCAGCCATAAAAGCATATTCCAGCCGTAAAACTCCAGTTCGAAACTGCTAATAACGAATGAAACAAGGGAAATTACAAAAATGAATAAAGTCAAGAGAAAAGGGAAATAGATGCCGAAGCATTTTTGCTCCACGACCGCCTTCTTATAAACTCGATAATCTTTCATCAATAGCACCAAGCCAAAAATAATCAAGATAATAGCCACCAATCGAAGCACCTGTCCGTAATAAGCCACAAAACTGCCTACCGAACAGTCCAAAAAAACTTGTAACGTAAACGGACGCGTGGCATCAGAATGCATCGTAGCGACCAAAACGGGATAAAAAAGCACCAATACAAAAAATACTAATCTCAGTAAGTGCGCTACTCTTCGCTGTTCAGTAGGAGTATGAAGCAGCAAATGGCACATAGAAGAATATAAGCAAACCTGCAGAAAAATATATGATGGATATATCAACTGCCGAACAATTGGAAAATAGGCATGTTCATAGCTCCAATACCATAAACAATCAACCGGAAATTGCACAAACATCAATATCGCCAACATCCGCAAGAAATACCGATAATTGCTCGCTGCAGGCACTCCCGATATTTTATATGAGAGAAGAACGATCGACAGCACCAAACAACCAGTGCCGTGAATAATAAAAAATATATAAGGTGTGCTAATCATTCTGCATTATTATTTACAGCCTTATTTCTAAATTCGGATGGCGAGATTCCCTCCGCAGCTTTAAAAACGCGCGACATCACACTCCTATCGCCAAAACCGCATTCATAAGCAATCTCATCAAGTGACAAATCAGAAGAAAGCAAACGCAATTTCACTTCCCTCAGCCGATATTGATTTACCCATTGATTGAAATTCATCTGAAGCGTTCTATTAAGATAAGCAGAGAGCAATTTGGGTGAAATAGAGGTTGCGTTTGCAACATCGTTGACCGTCAAACCTTGACGCAGATACGGCTTGCTTGCATCCGTCAACCACCTTTCCAGCGTAGCGTCAATATTTACAGTAGCATCTTCAGCCGCTTTCACTGAGTCAATTAAATGGAGTCGATATTCAGCTGCTTGCAGATCTTCATCGGAGAGGTGCACGTCGCTCCAATCCACCAAGGATATGGCCGAGATTCCCCGCAATAGCGAAATATACCACCCCAACAACGCCACTACTGCTAGCGAAGTACTACACAAAACGAGCAAAGCCAACCAATCCCCCTCCAAACTGGAAAAGCCACGGCATAGCATCGCGTACATTACTACGCCTTCCGCTAATGCCACTCCGCCAATCCGTGATACTATCGGGAAATCTGTTTTGCTGATATCTGAGAAAATGCGCTTTACCAATCGGCGGTATAACGAATACCGATATACGAACAAGCTCGAATATATCATTACACTGCAAAACAAAATCCCCTTAAATCCTATCACCATCGCGCGAGAAAAGGAATCTGGAATCTGAAGGCCTGCCTCTATTGCAAAATAAATCGAAAAAGTAAGCACAGCAATCACCACATGCGGAAGGATATGCTTCAAAATGGTCGTTCGCATCAGCGGTTTGCCCTTCATCGCACAAAGAAAAATCAAGTGCAAAAAAGGAAAAAGAAACAAAGCGGATATATAAATGATATGGTCATACGTAGCCTGCATTTCGCGTTCTTCGGAAAAGGCATGCAAAAAAAAGCACATCGACAACCAAAGACACACAATTTCAGCGCCATACAGACACATCATTTGTGTACGAATCTCCAATGTATTTTGCGAGAAACGATACATCCAAAATGCTGCAATCCCGAACAATATAACCGTTAGAATAATTGCCATCGTAAACGTTTTCACTATACGAAATCTTGAAGATTTTCAATAGAAACAATCCAGAGTCTGCAAATAAAACATGCCGCCCCAGGGAGCGGCATGCAGGGGCACCAATATGATACGTTGGTAACTTACTGAGCTACAATCTTGCGATACAATTGCTTCATATCGCATGCTTTATAAATCAATTCATGAAGATCCTCAATCTTTACTCGATCTTGCGTCATTGTGTCGCGATAGCGCACTGTTACACAGCCATCCGTAAGCGTATCATGATCCACCGTAATGCAGAACGGCGTACCGATAGCATCTTGGCGGCGATAGCGCTTTCCGATTGAGTCTTTCTCGTCGTAATTGGTTTTGAAATCAAACTTGAGCATATTCTGAATCTCACGTGCTTTCTCAGGCAGACCATCTTTCTTTACGAGCGGCATCACGCATGCTTTTACGGGAGCCAACACCGGCGGAAGTGCAAGTACAACACGGCTGTCACCGCCTTCCAGTTGCTCTTCCTTATAAGCTGAGCACATGATAGAAAGGAACATACGATCCACACCAATTGACGTCTCAATAACGTATGGGGTATATGACGTATTGGTTTCCGGATCGAAATATTCAATCTTCTTTCCTGAGAACTTCGCATGTTGCGAGAGGTCAAAATTCGTACGGCTGTGAATGCCCTCTACTTCCTTAAAGCCAAACGGCATTTGGAACTCAATATCCGTAGCTGCATTGGCATAATGCGCAAGTTTCTCGTGGTCGTGGAAACGGTATTTCTCATCGCCCAAACCGAGAGCTTTGTGCCATTTCAAGCGAAATTCACGCCAGTGATTAAACCACTCATGCTCCGTACCCGGTTTGATAAAAAACTGCATCTCCATCTGCTCAAACTCGCGCATACGGAAAATAAACTGTCGCGCAACAATCTCGTTTCTAAACGCCTTACCAATTTGAGCAATACCAAACGGCAGTTTCATGCGTCCGGTCTTCTGCACGTTTAAGTAATTCACAAAAATGCCCTGCGCAGTCTCCGGACGGAGGTAGATCTTCATAGCGCCATCAGCCGTTGAGCCCATTTCAGTAGAGAACATCAAGTTAAACTGACGCACATCCGTCCAGTTTCGGGTGCCGCTGATGGGACACACAATCTCTTCATCAAGAATAATCTGCTTCAGCTCAGCCAAATCCATCTTATTCATAGCCTCTGAATAGCGAGTATGAAGTTGGTCAAAATGCGCTTGATGCTCCAGCACACGGCCGTTGGTAGCGCGGAACTGAGCCTCATCAAACTGCTCACCAAAGCGCTTACGAGCTTTCTCTATTTCCTTGTTGATTTTCTCCTCAATCTTACCGAGCTGATCTTCGATCAGTACATCCGCGCGATAACGCTTCTTCGAATCGCGATTATCGATCAAAGGATCATTGAAAGCATCTACGTGTCCTGACGCTTTCCAAGTGGTAGGATGCATGAAAATTGCGGCATCGATACCTACTATATTCTCATGCAGCAGGGTCATCGAATCCCACCAATAATGCTTGATATTATTTTTCAGTTCTACGCCATTCTGACCGTAGTCATACACTGCGCCAAG
The DNA here is from genome assembly GCA_022784645.1 of Bacteroidales bacterium. GTDB lineage: Bacteria > Bacteroidota > Bacteroidia > Bacteroidales > Paludibacteraceae > Colicola. Next base: position 12,848 of record JALFZG010000010.1, on the reverse strand, counting down.
GCCATCGTAAATTTCCGATGAAGGAAACACAAAACCATACTCCTTGCAGTGGGCAACAATCTTCTTGAAAGTTTCTTCTTGTGTAGCCATTTTTATACGAATTTACAAAATTGAGTGCAAAGGTACACTTTTTTTCTGAAATACACAAGAAAAACGATTTTTTTTCTGTAAGAAATGCGAATTATTTGCATAAACCAAAAAATTATACTAATTTTGCATCGTATTATGCAGGAAAACGGCAATTACAATATATGACTCAATTAATTAAAAATTAAAACCTGCTATGGAACTTTGGAAGAAAATTACCATTGGCATTGTGCTTGGGCTGTCAGGGGCATATCTCCTTTGCAGCCTCTTGTGCTTTTCGCCAAGGCGAGAACAACCAGTATGTCAGCATCTCCTCATTGAGATTGCTGATTCTGCAAAAAAGCAGTTCACCACTGCTCACGAGATGCGACAATTCATCCTTCGATCAGGGCTCAATCCGGAAGGTGAACCCATCTCAGAAAACATATGTTGCCAGCTTGAAGAACTCGCCCTGCAGCATCCTATGGCCCGCCAAGTGTGCGTATTCCCCACACCAAACGGCAATATCATGGTGCGAGTTTTTCAGCGCGAGCCCAAGCTTAGGGTGCTCGGAGCTGATAATTATTATATCGATTCTGACCGCCGCGTGATGCAAGTCAGAAGTACTACGGCGGCAGACGTGCCGATTGTTACAGGGCATGTCTCGCAGCGAATGGCGCAAGAGGAGCTCTTTGACTTTATCGAATGGCTTGAAGATGACGACTTTTGGATGGCGCAAATCGAGCAAATTCATGTCGTGGGGCCGCGTAGAATTGAGCTCATCCCCCGCGTCGGCTCAGGAGTCATCCTGCTCGGCTCACTTGCGGACTACGAGCAGAAACTCAAAAAACTCAAAATCCTCTACCGAGACGGATTCTCTAAATTTGGATGGAAAGAATATAAAGAAATTGACCTCCGATTCAGGAATCAGGTCGTATGCAGATAACGATATGGCAAAGTTCAGACATCATAAAACAGAACCAGAGCACACCTCCGAAGGACTTCCGCTCGTAGGTATCGACATGGGCAGTAGCAGTTTCAAAATGCTCGCAGCTGAAGAGACCGACCCCACGAATCCTTACGGCTCGCAGTTGCGAATCATTGCTGCCGATGAATCCAGCAAATACCGTTGCGTGAAAAAGGGTATTATCGTCAACACATCAGAAGCGAGCTACATGATTCGCGAATCAATGCTCTTGATGAGCAATCGGCTAAAGATGGACAATCCGCTGCCTACCGCATTCTGCGTATTGGGCGGTAAATCCATGCGATGCACACCCGTCAAGGTGTTGCGCAATTTAGGATACAAAGGGCCGGTAAGGCAGTCGCTGCTTGATGAAATGCGAAACGAGAGTATCCTCAAGATCAGCCGCGTTCAGACTACTCAACCTATCGTCGGGCTGGATGCGAGGCCGGCTTCGTTCCTCATCGATGATCAACAAACGGTAGAAACCATTGAGCCGGACTCGCTTATCAAAAGCATAGCTGCCACCTACTCTACCTTCTACGGTTTGCCCGACTTAAAAGACAAGGTGACGGGGTCGTTTGAGCGAGCCGGCAAGTCTATTGAGCAGGCTTTTGCGCGCCCATCGGCACTCCTTGAAGCACTCGCGTCGGAGCAAGACGAACTTATCGGGCTCGCCATCATCGATATGGGAGCAGAAACGACCACCATCAGTATTTACAAAGGCGGACAGTTTCTCTCTACTAAAGTGCTGCCGTTTGGCGGATACAACATCTCGCTTGACATCCAGCATCTGGGCATTACGCTTGAAGATGCAGAGAAACTGAAAGTGCGATTTGGTAGCGCCATTGCTCAAACAGAAGCGCCAAAAACAATCCGTATTCGAAACGCACAACCCGATGGAGAGCCCATCTTGGTTACCACAACTTTCCTCTCTGAAATCATCACTTCACGTTTGGAAGAAATCATGATCCCCATCTTTGGAGAACTGAAAAAATTTGAAGAGCAAATCGGGCAAGTGTATATCACGGGAGGTGCAAGCCGAATGGCGAATATGCTGGAATACGTAAGAGCACACACATCACTTCCCGTAGAATACGGCAGTCATGCGGATTGGCTTGATGAGCAAACCGATGCTCGTTTTTATGGGCCCGAGTATTCAGCTACGGTAGGGGCTATGCTACTCGGAGCTCGATTCAGAAGAGAGCATCCCGGGCAGAAACTGCCCCCCACCAAAATTCCCGTCGGGAAACACATCTTTACCAGACTGACTGATTTATTCACACCACCAACAGAATAAAAAACAAACATATGGAAGACGAATTATTGCCAATTGATTTGGAGATAGCAGAAAACAGTATTATTAAAGTAATGGGCGTAGGCGGCGGTGGCTGCAACGCAGTAAATTATTTGTACAGAACGGGCGTAGAGGGGGTTAGTTTCCTCGTATGCAATACCGATCGTCAGGCGCTTGCCAAATCGCCTGTACCGGCTAAGTTGCAGCTCGGCCCCGGCTTGGGAGCAGGAGGGCGTCCTGAGCGCGCTCAAGAGTTCGCCAACGAAAGCCGAGAGGATATCAAGAAGGCATTGTCAGACGGCACGCAGATGGTGTTCATCACTGCCGGAATGGGTGGCGGTACCGGCACCGGAGCTTCGCCCGTAGTGGCTGAAGTGGCGCAAGAAATGGGAATACTCACCGTGGGAATCGTTACGATACCGTTCCAGTTTGAGGGGCAGAAAATCATCCGTAAAGCACTGAGAGGAGTAGCTAAACTCGCTGAGCATACCGATGCTATCCTCGTAATCAACAACGAGAAACTCAAAAAGCTCTTCCCCGATTTTGATCTCCCCAACGCGTTCGACAAGTCGGATGAAGTGGTCAGCAACGCAGCCAAAGCCATTGCTGAGATTATTACCGTTCCCGGATACATCAACACCGACTTCCAGGATGTCTATAATACGCTGAAAGATGGTGGTGTAGCCATCATGAACGTAGGCCGCTCTTCCGATCCGGAATTGCGCATCACCAAGGCTATTCGCGATGCGCTCAATTCGCCGCTCGTAAACACCACCGATGTGCATGGAGCAAGCCGCATTCTCCTTACCTTCTATTGTTCGAAAGAAAATGCGATACGCATGCAGGAGCTCGATCAGATCAATCAGTTCATTGAAGAGGTAGGAGATGAAGTGGAAGTGAAATGGGGGGCAAGTTACGACGACACGCTCGGCGATGAAGTGCGCGTTACGGTCATTGCTACAGGATATAAAGTAACGGATATCCCCGGCATCGAAAACTGCGAAGAGAAGCCTAAAGAGGAGGTTATTCCTGCGGAAAAGCCTACGATTGATGAAGCTATCAAGAAATTCTACGACGACAAAGAAGAAACGGCGGAAGAAGCCCCAACAGCGCAAGAAACGCAAGAAACCAACGAGCAACCGCTGACGGAAGAAGCGGAAGCTGATGAACATGTTGAGGAGCTCGACGACAGCTGCAATGCGCCTTCTGAAAGCATCCCTCAGCAGGAACCGGAAGAAGAGCCTGCCGTGGAGATTATTAACGACGGAAATGCTTCTGAGCCCATTGATATTATTTTTGACCTCAACGACTCCGACGAACAAACATTGGAGAACACCCCATCGTGGACGCGCAGAAGATAAGAAAACAACGTTAAAAAAATGGAACATAAAGAAACATCGCTTTTTGACCTCATTTATGCCGCTTGCAAAGCCTGCGGAAGAGGAATCAACCGAATCATCTGCCTGCTGAGTCGAATGATTCGGCTCAGTTGGCGCAAAGCCTACATCGTTTTGCCCTTACTCATTCTCGGACTCGCAGCCGGTATATATTGGACAAGGCCCGAAAACAGAAAATACAAAGTGGAAGCCGTTTTGATTCTCAATGGCCCTACTGAATTTGATGTTGCGCAAGCGTTGATGCCGATAGAATTTGCAGTAGATGCCAACATGAGCGAAACGCAAAACTTGCAGAATCTCTTGCAGCTCGAGCCGGGAATTGCACGCGTCACCACCCTCTTTGAGCATTTCCCTGTAATCGATTTCAGGCATGATTCGGTGCCCGATATGATTGACTACAAGCGTTCGCACAAACGCTCCGATACGCTCGACATTGTTATGGACAACCGCATCGCCGTAAGATTCCGTACGAAGAACATCAATAGCGTGCCTACCGTTCAGCAGAATCTGCTGCAATACCTCAATTCACAGCCGCAAATCCAAGCGGCATTTGAAGCCAAGAAAGCTGACATCGAGCGATTTGCGGAATTCTGCCGCGTGCAAACCGAAGTGCTCGACAGCTTCATCGTTGAGTTTTATTTCAATCAAGGCACCGGCAGCCAAAACAAGGTTAGACCGTGGTCACCCGGATTGGTGGTTGGTTCGAGAGAGGTGCAGGCTATGCACAACGATATGTTCGAACTGCTGGAGCGACGCAAGCAGGTAACTCATGAGTTAAGCCTAATGACCGCACCCGTTGTGCTTGACTCCAATTTCGCACTCAATCCCGAGCCCGTAAGAAACCCGCACATCTGGAGGATCCTCTTTATGCTTGCAGGGTGGATTGCCGGAGCAGTGCTCGCATGGCTGATTGAAGACCGAAAAAATATCCTCGCATGGTTACGCAGTTAATCCAAAAACTTCAATACTTTTATGAAAAAAATTGTATCAACAATGACTATTGCTCTAACTGCGCTTACTATCCAAGCGCAAGTCAGCAACGCTACTCCTGTTTATCTCGATGAAAATGCGCCTATTGAGCAGCGAGTAGAAGACGCACTCAGCCGAATGACTACGGCAGAGAAAGTGAAGATGCTCCACGCGCAATCCAAATTCTCATCTGCGGGCGTTGCGCGTCTCGGAATCCCCGAGATTTGGTGCACCGATGGCCCGCACGGCGTTAGAGCAGAAGTGCTGTGGGATGAATGGAACACCGCCAATTGGACGAACGACTCCATCACCGCTTTCCCTGCACTCACCTGCTTGGCTGCCACCTGGAACACCGATATGTCGGCTATCTACGGCAAGGCTATTGGCGAAGAAGCGCTCTACCGCCGAAAAACCATCTTACTCGGCCCAGGCGTAAATATCTACCGCACACCCCTCAATGGCCGTAACTTCGAATACATGGGCGAAGATCCGCTCCTCGCGAGCCGTATGGTGGTGCCATACGTACAAGAAGTGCAGAAAAATGGTGTAGCGGCTTGCGTGAAGCATTTCGCGCTCAACAATCAGGAAGTGAACCGCCACACGACCAACGTACACGTGTCCGATCGCGCACTCTACGAGATTTACCTCCCCGCGTTCAAGGCTGCCGTTCAAGAAGGTGGCGCGTGGTCGATTATGGGTTCGTATAACCGATACAACGACCAATTCTGCTGCCACAACAAGCGACTGCTCGTGGATATTCTCCGAGGCGAATGGGGATTCGATGGTGCCGTCGTATCCGATTGGGGCGGATGCTGCGATACCGAAGAAGCCATCAAGTACGGCCTCGACCTGGAGTATGGATCGTGGACCAACGGATTGTCATGGGGATTATCCAATGCCTACGACTCCTACTACCTCGCGCAGCCGTATTATAACCTCATCAAAGAGGGCAAATATGGAACGAAAGAACTCGACGACAAATGCCGCAATATTCTCCGCCTCATTTTCCGCACCACGATGGCTAAACGCCAGGGCTTCGGCAACCTCTGCTCCGATGAGCATCGCGCTACGGCTCGACAAGTGGCTGACGAAGGAATCGTATTGCTCCAAAACAGAGACAACATCCTCCCTATCAATCCTGCCAAACTCGCTACCGACCGCTGCAAGCAGGGCGATATCATGACCTTGCAATACGTCGTTCCTACCATCCTTGTAGTGGGCGAGAATGCCAAGAAGCCGCTCACCGTAGGCGGTGGTTCATCCTCCCTCAAGGCGCTCTACGAAATCTCTCCGCTGGAAGGCATCCGCATGCGTGCCGGAAAAGAAGCTAACGTGGAATGGGTGCGCGGATACGTAGGCACGGGCGCTACACAGCAAGACGGCATGATCGTTGGCGCTGAGCTGGAAGATCATCGTCCGGCTGAAGAAGTGCGCGCTGAAGCCGTTGAGGCAGCTAAAAAAGCCGATATCGTCATCTTCGTTGGCGGACTCAATAAGGAAGGACACCAAGACTGCGAAGGTGTTGATCGCTTGGCATACGAACTGCCGTACGGACAAAACGAGGTGATCGAAGCCATTGCGGCTGTCAATAAAAACATAGTGTTCGTAAACATCAGCGGCAATGCCGTAGCTATGCCCTGGCTCGACAAGGTGCCGGCCGTATTGCAGGCGTGGTTCCTCGGTTCAGAAGCCGGAAATGCTATTGCTGACGTGCTCTTCGGAGATGTCAACCCATCCGGAAAACTCCCCTTCACCATCATGCCTGCACTCACCGACTACCCCGCTCATCAGATGGGAGAAGAGGTGTATCCCGGTGTGCCTTCTGATAAACGCACCAAGGAGCAGCCCGAACTCATGGAAGAATACTACCGAGAGGATATCTTCGTAGGCTATCGCTATGCCGACCTTTCGCCTAAAGCACGCAAGGCGCTCACCGGCGTAACCTGCAAGGCGCAGCCGCTCTTCCCCTTCGGACATGGTATTTCTTACACCACCTTCGAATATGGCAAAGCTACTATCAGCGGCAATCAAGTCAGCCTTACGATCACCAACACCGGTAAGGCAGCGGGTAAAGAGGCAGTGCAACTCTACGTTGCGCCTAAGAAGCCGTCCGTGCAGCGACCGGTGAAAGAGCTCAAAGCATTCAGCAAAGTAGCCCTGCAGCCCGGAGACACGAAGACGCTCACCTTCACCCTCACAGAGGAGATGTTCCAATATTTCAGCGAACAGCAGCATGCCTTCGTAACCGACAAGGGCGCATACACCATCCTCATTGGCGCTTCTTCCGCTGACATCCGCACGCAAGTGCCATATACCGTTAAATAATCTCCCTCCGTATATCCGCACGCAAGTGCCCTATATCGTAAAATAATCTCCCTCCTTATTATATATAATATAAGGTGTAAGAATCTCAGCAGCTGCTTGGCGCCATCATTCGGCATGAGCAGCTGCTTTTTTTCGTCCGATAAGCGGCTTCTCAGAAAAAAGCGTCTGCAACATCGAAAAATACAAAAACCGCCAAATTTGCATAGTGTAATACTCAAAAACGAAGCAAAAATCAAAAAAATGCATGTTTTTTTGCATTTTTCTTCCGAAAAATTTTGTCAATTCAAAAAAAAGCAGTACCTTTGCACTCGCTTTCGAAAAGGAAGTACGAACAACCCTGGTGCGGTAGTTCAGTTGGTTAGAATATCGGCCTGTCACGCCGGAGGTCGCGGGTTCGAGTCCCGTCCGCACCGCAAAAGCCTTGAGCTTCGGCTCGAGGCTTTTGTGTGTGTGTGCGGACGTCGGACTCGAACCCTCCCTCAGGGGCCCCCGAAAATCTCCGATTTTTGGGGAAAGGAGGAGCAGCGAGGCATTGATGGCGCAGCAGAGCGGAGCCATCCGGCTGCCGAGCTTGCGACGACGCAGTCCCGTCCGCACCGCAAAAGCCGTAGCTTCGGCTCGAGGCTTTTTTTGTGCGTGCGGACGTAAGTAAAAAGCCGTAGCTTCCGCTACGGCTTAATAGTATCATGAGGCCCTAAATCAGGGCATTTTTCGTATTGTTCGTTGGTAGCAGATATTATCTGCGTCCTTCCCCTCTCGGCCCCCGAATACCACGCAAAAAGCCGTAGCTTCTGCTACGGCTTTTTACTATCTCGGGGCCCCCGAAAATCTCTGATTTTTGGGGAAAGGAGGAGCAGCGAGGCATTGATGGCGCAGTAAGCGGAGCCATCCTGCTGCCGAGCTTGCGACGACGCCCTACTTCACTACCTTAAATGCCTGCTGCTGTGCGCCAGCGCGCACGATCAGCAAGTAGAAGCCCGCAGGTAGGGCTATCGTCTGTTCGGGGCCGCTCGCAGCGTGCAGCTGCATCAGCTGACCGCTGGCGCTCACCACCGCTATCGTAGCGCCCGCCGGCAGGCAGGTGAACGTGCAGCCCTCCGCCGTGGAGCTGAGCGTGAGCGAGGGGAAAGCCACCTGCTCTACTCCGCTCGGCTCGCTGCCGGCATCGGCGCAGCCGCAATCCACCAAGTCTTGCAGCGCCACAGCCTGCCCCGCTTTCTGCCCCCAGAGGTATTGCGCCAAGACCGGGCAGTCGATAAACGGGTTGCGGTTACCTTGCGTGAGCTGAATGGCATCGTTGCGAGCCTGCTCTTTCTGGCTCACACTGTCGGCCGCATCCCAGCCCATCAGCAGCGCCACCGAATAAGGCGTAAAGCCGAAATGGTTGGCGGCGCTGATGCTGCCACCGCTGTTGCTGAACATCACCACCCCGCCGTCAGCCTGATTGAAAGCAAACGTGCGGCCGTAGCGCACCAGCATACCGAAGTACGAACGAGCCAGATCGCCTTTGTACTGCCCGTCCGGCTCAAACACCACCCCAGCCTGCTCATGCCCTGCCAACGTGCTGTTGCCCAGCCTGCCCAGCGCCTGACCGCCCAGCGAAGCACCTTCGGCACATTCGCCATACGGGTAGTTACTGCGCTGACCGTTCACCTTGCCGTCGGTTGGGTAGAGGTGAAAAAGATCGTTGCCCGGCGCGTTGCTCGTGCTACCGCCGAACCATGATTTCGGCAACGAATGTTCGCGGTTGTAGCAGTCGCATACCTTCGAGTAGTTGCCGCATTGGTTGGTGCCGGGGATAAACGTGCAGTTGGAATAGATATCCCAGATCAAGCTGTCAGCCGTCACGTCGGTCGTGCTGAAAAACGCCCATAAGTCGTTGTATGAATGCGCCTGATAGCCCTCGGCTGCGATGGCGGAGAGCGCGTCAAACAGCGCCTCGCCTGCCGTGCCGCTCAGCGAGGCATACTTCTGCTTGTAGTCGTCTGGCACCTCTGCGTAACCTATCAGAGCGCTCAGCAGAAAGGCGCAGAAAAATGCTGCTTTCTTCATACGCTGCTTTTATTTGGCTACAACGAGGAAATAATTCTTCTTGCCTTTTTGGCAAAGGATATACTTACCATTGAGGAGTGCATCGGTTGAGATAACGGCATTGATATCCGTCAGTTTCTCTTTGTTCATCGAGAATCCGTTGGCTTGCATCATCTTGCGCGCTTCGCCCTTGGAGGGGAAGATCTGCGTCTTCACAGCCAGCAAATCCATGGCAGGAATGCCCGCTTCCAGCTCGCTCAGGCTCACCTCAAACTGCGGCACGCCCTCAAACACCTGCAAGAACGTCTCCTCATCGAGGCTGTGGAGCGCTTCGGCTGTGGCGTTGCCGAAGAGGATATTGCTCGCGCTTACGGCCGCCTCGTAATCCTCGCGGCTGTGCACCATCACCGTCACCTCTTCTGCCAGACGCTTCTGCAGCACACGCAGATGCGGAGCCTCATCGTGCGCCGCTATCAGCCCATCTATCTCCTCCTTCTCCAGCGAGGTGAAGATCTTGATGTAGCGCTTGGCATCGTCGTCTGACACGTTCATCCAGAACTGATAGAATTTATACGGGCTGGTGTATTTCTTCGAGAGCCATACGTTGCCGCTCTCCGTCTTGCCGAACTTACCGCCATCGGCTTTGGTAATGAGCGGACAGGTGAGCGCATACGCCTCCTTGCCCGTCATGCGGCGGATGAGCTCAGTGCCGGTCGTGATATTACCCCACTGATCCGAGCCGCCCATCTGAAGCTTGCAGTTCTTATGCTCGTTCAAATACGCAAAATCATAGCCCTGAAGCAGCTGATAGGTAAACTCCGTAAACGACATACCCTGCGAAAACTCGCCGTTGAAACGCTTCTTCACCGAGTCTTTGGCCATCATGTAATTGACCGTGATGAGCTTGCCGATGTTGCGCGCAAAGTCGATGAACGTATAGTCTTTCATCCAGTCGTAGTTGTTTACGAGCTCGGCCGCATTGGGTTCGGTAGAATGGAAATCGAGGAAATGCTCGAGCTGCGCCTGAATGCAGGCAACGTTATGCTGGAGCACCTCTTCGGTGAGCAGGTTACGCTCGGCCGACTTACCCGAGGGGTCGCCTATCATACCGGTAGCGCCACCCAGAAGGGCGATGGGCTTATGCCCGCAGCGCTGCAGATGTCGCAGCATCATGATGCCGCAGAGGTGACCGATATGGAGTGAATCGGCGGTCGGGTCGATGCCTAAGTAGGCGGTCGTCATTTCTTTGTTTAGCTGTTCTTCCGTGCCCGGCATGATATCGTGCAGCATACCGCGCCAACGGAGTTCTTCTACGAAATTTTTCATCTTATCTGAATTTTATAAATGATACATAATTCATTATCGCACGTGCTGGACGCGCAAGCGCATAGAATTGGCGTGCAAAGGTACGAAGAATTTTTGGAATATGCAAATTTATTTGCTATTTTAATAAAAATTCGAGTACCGCTGTTCCTCCGAAGGGGGAATGAAAGGTACAAAGTTTTTCTGACTTATGCAAAAAAAGTGTAAATTCTTTTCATTTTCGGGGCATTTCTTATGCAAAATTTGGCAGAATGCGCGATTTTTTGTAATTTTGCGGCAGTTATGAGTAAGAAAAACGAATCTGTACGTGCGCTGAAGTTCCTGCTATTCTCGGCTTCGGCGGGAGTCATCCAGATGGGCTCGTTTGCCCTCATGGAGGAGGCGCTCCATTGGGCGCATTGGCTGTGTTATCTGATTGCATTGGTGCTGTCGGTGCTTTGGAATTTCACCCTCAACCGCCGCTTCACTTTCCGCTCGTATGCCAACGTGCCCCGAGCCATGGCGCTCGTGGCGCTCTATTATGCCTTCTTCACCCCATCCACCACTTGGCTCGAACACGTGCTCACGGCCGAACCCGTAGCGTGGAATCCCTATCTGGTTACGGCCATCAACATGCTCCTCAACCTCATCACCGAGTTCCTTTGGCAGCGCTTTGTGGTGTATCGCGGGAAGATCGATGAACGATAGCAGCAGCGATAGCGCATAGAAGTATGAAAACAACCATCACCCAAGTCCTATCAGAGCGTATCCTTCTGCTCGATGGCGCCATGGGCTCGCTCCTGCAGAGCCGCCTACCCCATTACCGAGGGCTCGCCGATGCGCTCGTCATCGACCGCCCCGAAGAGATTGCGCAGATCCACCGCGCCTATCTCGCGGCAGGGGCTGACTGCATCACTACCTGCACCTTCAGCAGCCATGGCAACCGAGAGACCAATCTCCAAGCGGCACGATTAGCCAGAAAAGTCGCCGACCAATACACCGCCACCACGGGGCAGCAGCGCTTCGTGCTCGGAGATGTCGGCCCTACGGACTACATGCTGTCCATGTCGCCCGACTTGAACCGGCCGGAATATAGAGCATGCACGTTCGATACGCTCCGAGAGGCGTACCGCATACAGATTGAGGCGCTCGTAGAGGGAGGAGTGGATGCGCTCCTGATTGAAACGGCTACTGACACCCTCAACGTGAAAGCCGCACTCTGGGCCGCACAGCAGGTGGCCGAACAAACCGGCAAATCATGCCCCATCATCATCTCCATGACCGTGGTGGATAAGAGCGGACGGATGCTCTCCGGCCAAACCATCGAAGCTTTTGTGGAAACGGTTATCCATGCCCACCCGCTCGCTATCGGGCTGAACTGCGGATTCGGGGCGGAGGCGATGCTCCCATGGTTGAGGCAGATGCACCGAGCGGTGGCAGGCCGCTGCTTGGTCACATGCCATCCTAACGCAGGGCTGCCCAATGCCTTGGGCGAGTACGACCTGACGCCTGAGGAGATGGCGATGTCTATCCGAAGCATGATAGAGGAGGGGTTGGTGAACATGGTAGGAGGATGTTGCGGTACGACACCCGATTTCATTCGCGTATTTCGACAGGTTATCGACAAAAATGCACGATAAAATTATCAAAAATAACGAAAAACGCATTTTTTTTGCATTTTTTTCAAAAAAAATTTTGCAGTTTCAAAAAAAAGCAGTAATTTTGCACCGCTTTTCAAGAAAGCGCATTGCTTAATGGTGTAATGGTAGCACTACAGATTCTGGTTCTGTCTGTCTGGGTTCGAGTCCTGGTTAAGCAACAAGGTATTGATAATCAATGAGTTACACGAATAAAAAGTTTAAAAGTGTAACAGAATTGTAACAAAAATTGTTAGTAACCGGATACGCAGACCACGTATTCGGTTACTTGTTTTAAAAAAAAGCATTGAAATTTTGGTGGACTTAAGCAATAAGCCCATTTAAAAAAAACGGACTTCCGCTATGAAATTACCGTTTACTCGACATCATAAACCATAGGTCGTTGAGTTTTTTTTAAATTCTGTTCAAAATATTTGGCTATATCAAAAATTCTTTGTACCTTTGCAGCTGAAAGTAGATGTAAAGGAACGTAATGTTCCTGTAACTCGCATATTTACACGGCATGGTCACTCGTGAGAGCCGCCATGCCTATTTTTGTTTCCTACAGACTCCTCGATTCTCTAAAGACTTGCGCGTCTATTGCCCATCAAGTCGTAGGTAACGCCGTTGCGGAGGATGAGGACAGCGATCGCGGTCTTGCTGCGGTCTTACATATTCTTATCCATGCAGGATTGTTCGTCTTTGGTGCCGTCTGCCTGGTAGGTGATGTCCTTGGGCTCGTTGGCAGCGGTGTGTTCCGCGTTCTTGATGACTGTTTGCAACATGAGCACGGTTTCCTGCTCTGTACCCCACCAATAGCCTTCTGTGGTCTTTCCATCGGAATAAACGATGGTATATGC